>NZ_CDWTNB010000018.1:0-35478 GCF_977947065.1 Frankia sp. CgJB1 | reverse complement strand
CAGGCCGCGTAACGGATCACGATGTCGTCGACGATCATCTCCAGGAACGTCTGATCGACCGGATCTCCGGTCAGCAGCACCCGTTGGAGGATGACGGCGGTTCCGAGTTCTATGAGTACCGTGCGGTCGACGTCCGGGCGGACCTCGCCACGGGCGATCCCGCGTTCGATGATGGCCTCCGAGCTTGCCTGGCGTTGCATCCAGAGGCCGCGGCGCAGGGCGTCGCGCAGACCGGGATTGCGCGGCATCTCCGAGATCAGTTCCGCGAGGATCCGTCCCCGATCGCCGCGGATCGTATCATGGAACGAGGTCAGGAACTCAAGGATGTCCAAGCGGAGGGAGCCGTTGTCGGGTACCGGCATCCGCTGCTCGGTGAAGGCGTTGACCGCGTCCATCACCAGGGCGAGCTTTGACGGCCAGCGCCGGTAGATGGTGGCCTTTCCGGCTCGCGCCCGGGTGGCCACCCGGTCCATCGTCACACCGTCGTATCCGACCTCGGCCAGAAGGTCGAGGGTGGCAGTGCGGATCGCCTGGTCCCGGCTCTCGTCGCGAGGTCGGCCGCCGGGGTGCGACGACGCGAGCGAGGACGGGGTCACGACACACCCTCCAGGTTGCTGCGGACTGGACGGCGCTCCACGCGGCGTTCCCGGTAGCCGATGTGTCTCGCTGGATGGAGGGCTGTGGGCGCGCGGCGCCAGCATGACCCGCCGAGCGTAGCCCACCGGCGAAGGTTCGGGAACCGTTCGGTATCGGAACTAGGTTGTTCCCGACTTGTCTGCCGGGGACGGCGGGAGGGCGGAACGTCCTGTTCCGCTGTCGTGCCGTGTCGGCGGGCGTGTTGGGCGTCCGGGGGGTGGCGGCGATGCGCGGCGCACCTGAAACGGCCGGTCCGGTGCCGGACGAGGCGGCGGAATGTGCGTCGGGCCGGGGGCCGCTGGTGCGGTCAGATCCGGCCCGCATGCTCCGGGATGCGCCGACGACCGTCCTGACGGGCTCCGCCGTTCGCGGTGGCCTTGGGATGGTCCGGGTGGAGGAAGACCCATTTCTTGTAGGCCCAGAACCGGAATACGGTGCCCAGCCCGGTGCCGATGATGTTACCGAACAGGTTGAACGCAAGTACGCCCTTAAGATCGAGTACATAGCGTGCGAACCCGAGGCAGCCGAGCGCGATCAGCAACCCGACCGTATTCAGGATCACGAAGAGTGTGTACTCGCGACGTAGACCGGTTCGGGCGCGATGGTTGAACGACCATTGTCGGTTCCCGATGTAGGAAAAGGTGGCAGCGACCACCGTGGAGACGGTCTTCGCGCTGAGTGGACCCATTCCGAGAAGCGTGTGGCACAGGTTGGAGACAAGAAAGTCGATGGCGTAACACGCGCCGCCGACCAGCCCGAACTTGCCCATCTCGTGGATGAGTACCTGCATCGGTGAGCGGGTCTGTCGGTGTCTCACCACGGGCGACCCCGATCGATATTTACCACTCGGAGAGAGTACCGGCTGCTCCCGCCCGCCCACCGTGCCACCCCCGTCGACGGTGGCGTGGTGGGCATCCGTGGCGAGGCCGGCTCACCGGCCATGGTGCCGGACGTAGCGGTGAACCCGTCGGCGCGTGGTGGAGTCACCGAGTAGCTGTTCCCATCTTTACGCTAGGTGATGCCACCAATCCGGTGCGGCGGGCAACGTGAGTGGCGCAACTTCGGCAAAAGCTCGGGAACGTTGGCGAAGCTGGGCCCATGGACGGCATCCTGGCAGTGAGAGGGTGGGGACCATTGATCGGAAGGACGCATCATCATGATCCGCTCGAGTCGCCGGCCGAGCCGTTGATGTCAACGTCAAGGACCGATGACCACGTGGACACCGATGACCACACTGCTGTTGGCTCCGTTGCCGACGCCCAGGCGGACACCGTGCGCCCGCGGACACCGTGCGTCCTGTGAGCCTGGTGGAGCCGGTGGTCCCAGTGGGTAGCGCTGCCACGGCGACCGAACTCCTGCTGAGCTACGCCGTAGGTCACCCCGTCCGGCGGCGGGAGGCCGGGCTTCCTGCCCTGCCCGGCGCGCGGCCGCGCCTGGGCGTCGCGGTGGTTGCCTGTATGGACGCGCGGATCCAGGTGGAGGCTCTGCTCGGTCTCGTCGAAGGTGACGCCCACATCCTGCGCAACGCCGGTGGTGTCATCACCCCGGATGTGGTCCGCTCGCTCGCCGTGAGCCAGCACGTGCTGGGAACGACGGAGATCATTCTTTTACACCACACCGGATGTGGTCTCGAAAGGATTACCGACGACGGGTTCCGGGACCAGGTGGAGCGCGAGACGGGCGTTCGTCCCGAATGGGACGTGTATTCCTTTCCCGATGTCAAGGAGGACGTGCGCAAGTCCGTCAGGGTGCTGCGTTCGTCGCCGTTCCTGCAGTCCACCACCTCGGTGCGCGGATTCGTCTACCAGGTGGAGACCGGGGCACTGGTCGAGGTTCTGCCGTAGGGCGGTCCACGGCGGCATGGGATGGGTCGCGTCGTCGGATTGTCGTCGGGTCAAGCTTGCCTAGTCCGGTAGGTCCGGTAGGTCCGGTAGGTCCGGTAGGTCCGGTAGGTCCGGTAGGTCCGGTAGGTCCGGTCGGCGGGTCACGCGAGTGGCCGTCCGAGCGCGTGGTAGATCCAGCCGGCATCCCGCCAGACCGCGGGATCCAGGACGTGCCGTCCGTCGATGACGATGGGTCTGCTGACGTGCGGTCGCAGGGTGGCCGGGTCGATCTCGCGGAACTCGCTCCATTCCGTCAGGACCAGGACGATCTCCGCTCCTGCCACGGCCCGTATCACCGAGTCGGTGTAGTGCAGGTACGGGTAGCGAACGCGGGCGTTCGGGATCGCCGCGGGGTCGTACACGGACACGTGGCCGCCGGCGCGGTGCAGCGCGGTGGCCACGTCGAGGGCGGGCGAGTCGCGGATGTCATCGGAGTTCGGTTTGAAGGCGGCACCGAGGACCGCCACCATCCGGCCCGTCGGCGAGCCCCCCAGCGCCTTGGTGGCTAGCGCCACCGTCCGCGTCCGGGCCCGCGTGTTGACGGCGTCGACCTCGGTGAGGAAGGCCAGCGCGGAGCCGACTCCCAGCTCGTCCGCGCGGGCCTGGAAGGCACGGAGGTCCTTGGGTAGGCAGCCGCCACCGAAGCCGATGCCGGCCTGGAGGAACCGGGGCCCGATCCTGGGGTCGTGAGCCAGGGCGGCGGCGAGCTCGGTCACGTTCCCCCCGGTCATGTCGCAGATTTCGGCCATCGCGTTGATGAAGGAGATTTTCGTCGCGAGGAAGGCGTTCGCGGCGACCTTCACGATCTCGGCCGTGGCGAAGTCGGTGACGATGACGGGTGTGCCTTCTTTGATCGTTCTGGCGTAGACCGCCCGCAGCCGTGCCTCGGCGATGCCACCCGGGACGACCCCGAAGACCAGGCGGTCCGGCCGCAGGGTGTCGTCGATGGCGGACCCCTCCCGGAGGAACTCGGGATTCCACGCAAGTTCCGCGCCCGGGGCGCCGGCGGCAAGTCGTCCGGCCCGCCGGGCCGCGGTGCCCGTGGGAACCGTCGACTTGCCCACCACCAGCGTCCCGGGCCGCAGCCCGGCCGCGATCAGACCATTCGTCACCGCTTCGACGTGGCGCAGGTCCGTCGCGCCGGAATCGGGCCGTTGCGGTGTTCCCACGCAGATGAAATGCACCTCGGCCCGGTCAGCCGCCTCGGCGAGCGAGCTCGAGAAGGCCAGTCGTCCCGCCTCCAGGTTCTTGCGGAGTAGCCCTTCCAGACCGGGCTCGAAGAAGGGCACCTCACCCACGGCGAGCCGCTGCGTCCTGGTCGCGTCGATATCGACACCGATGACCTCGAACCCCAGTTCCGCCATGCACACGGCGTGTGTCGCGCCCAGGTATCCGGTGCCGATGACGCTGATGTGAAGAACCGGTGACGTGCTCACGTTCGAGCGACCTCCGCTACACGTGGTAAAGACCGGCCGCCGCGCTGCCGGCCCTCCCGCCGGGGCAATCTCGTAAGCCCCGGTGAGCCGGACGCACCGGGGACCGCGTTGCCCCATTCTCGTTGGCCGTCGCGCCGTTCGGTGGTCACGCCGTCTGTGAGCCGTCCGGATGTCGGGTATAGTCATTCCCCATCCGCGGCCCGCTACGGGGGTCGTGCGGGTTTCACCCGAGGCGGGGGAGCGGCAGCGACCGGACCCCCGCGGGCAGTGGGCCGGGCGCGTGCCGCAGGACCGACCGACCGACGGCGGTGATCTTCTCCGTCTCGATGCGCCGCGGGAGCGCGGCGCTGTCGAGATGCCGGCACAGCACGATCGACGAGCCTGCGACCAGGGGAGCGAGCAGCGAGCCGACCAGGCCCTCGGTCGTGGCGAGCGACGCGGTGAACAGCACCCGGTCCGCGGGTCCCAGGTCCCACGCCCCCGCGATCGCGGTACCCGCGCGCAGCAGCGCGGCCTGCCCGGGTGGCGGTGCCGGGGCGGCGAACCGATCGCCGTGCGGGGGCACCTCCGCGGCGTAGTCGAGAACCCCGGCGACGGGCCTGCGCATCCGAGCACCCAGCGGGCGCAGTGACAGGGCCACGATCTCGTCCACCATCAGGCCGGACGCCTCGTCGAGCCGGTCCTCGGCCACGAACAGCGCGTCGAGGGGGGTCGCGACCGGCAGCTCCCCGCCGTCCTTCTCGGTGTCCCCGCCGTCCTGCCCGCCGTCTGCGTCTCGGACGAGGACCACCTCCATCCCGGCTGACCAGGTGGCGAGCAGAATGACCGAACTGAGCCAGTGCGTCGGCAGGTGGACGCCGACCCGGTCACCGATGCCGAGGCCGAGTGTGTCGACCAGCATGTTCGCGGTCTTCGCCACCCAGTTGTCGAAGGTGGTCGCCGAGAATTCCACGCGTTCGCCGGTTGCGTCGTCGTAGAAGGTGACCAGCGGGCGGGCGGGATCGGTGGCCAGCCGGTGCGCGAGGACGGACGCGATGCCGCGAACTCCCGCCGCGGGTGCGGCGTCGGCGTCCGCGGCCGGGCCAAGCAGCGTCCGTACGGCGACCAGCCGCGGCACGGAGGCGCTCATGGCGTGCACGAGGTGTCGGAGGGAACGGGACCGACCGGAGCGGTCGCGGTGCCCGTGGTGCCGCCGGTGCCTGTGACGCCTGTGACGCCTGTGACGCCTGTGACGCCTGTGGTGCCGGCCCCGCCGGTCGCCGGGGCCGGCGTCGCGGTGATGGCGACCGTGGTCGTCCGGGTGTCACCACCGGCGGCCGTCGAGGTCGTCGGGATCCTCGTGTCGACGGTCGCCGCCGCGCCCGGCAGGCCACCGCCCGGCAGGCCACCGCTGGGCAGGCCGACGTTGGACAGGCCGGTGAAGGTGGATCCGAGGACGAGGACGAGGCCGGCCCCGGAGCGGCCGGCGCCCGCGACGATTCGGCTGCCGGGGATCGTCGCCGCCAGGGTGCGTGCCGCGGCCTCCTGGCCCGGGGGATGGCGTACCTCGGTCACAGTCTGGCGGGTCGATGTCGCGGCGGTCATCGGCCCAGTGAAGCCGAGTGCCCGCAGTCCGTCGACCGTGCCGGTGGCGAGTCCGGCACGTCCCGAGGCGTTGCGGACGGCGGCGATCGAGACCTGGGCGGGGTCGAGAGTTCGCTGTGCGGGAGGCTTGGTGCCCGCGGGCAGCAGCGGAGCGAGGACTTGGTCGAGGCCGGCCTGATCGACGATGAGTACGGCCCCGTGCGGGGGAATCGAACCCATGTCGTCGACCGCACCATCGGAGCGCAGCGCGATGTGCGTAGGGACTGTCACGAAGTGAATTCTTCCCGGACCCAGCTCGCTGGCCCGCTTCGCGAGCTTGAGTATCGCGGTCTGGTCGAGGCCCTGGTCGATCCGCAGCGCGCCGCCGACCGCCCCGATCAACGAAGTGATCTTGGCCGGGTTGGTGAGCACTCCGGTGCTGGTCGCTGTCGCCAGCAGCTTGGAGAGGAACTGCTGCTGGCGCAGGATGCGAAGGCGTTCGTCCCCGAGCGCGTAGCGGGTCCGGACGAAGGCCAGCGCCTGATCACCGTTGAGACGGTTCTCGCCGAGCCGTCCGCTCCATCCCGACATCGAGTCGTGCAGGTTGCGGGTGCTGCCGTTCGGTAGGGGCGTCACACACACGGTTACGCCTCCCACCGCGTCGGTCATCGCCTTGAAACCGGCGAGATTGATCGAGATGGTATGGTCGATTTTCAGGCCGGTCAGGGATTCCAGCGTGCTGACGAGACCGGGGACGTCCGCCAACTCGAGCACCTCGGTGAGCTTCGACCGGCCGTCGCGGGCGGTGGCCTTCTCCCGCGGCACCCCCGGGACGAGCATGTCCCGGGGGAAGGACAGCAACGTGGCCGAGCCGTCCTTGCCGAAGTGGGCGATGATGGTGGTGTCGGACCGGACGCCGTCTACCACACCGTACTGACCCTCGGTACCCTCCCGGCTGTCGTCGCCGAGTAGCAGGATGTTCTCCTCGCCGTCCACGCTCGCTGGGCGGGCACCCTCGATGTCCCAGTCGACGCGCGTGACGGCCTTGTCGAACTGCCGGTAGGCGGCCCACCCGATGGTGCTCAGACCGAGAACCAGCACGGACAGCAGAGCGACGGCTCCAACGGACAGCCGTCGCAGCGGGGAGTGGTGGCGACGGGGCCCACGCGGGTTCAACGCGGGCGGCAGGGCCGGCGGGCGCATGGTATCGGGGCTCACCTGAGTCGAAAGCCCTCCTCGCTCAGGCGGCCGGAGCGGGAGAACCCCCGCCGGAACGCATGCCGCGGCCGTCGTGGTCGTGATGTGGCAGCCGTGTCCGTCTAACTGGACGTTCCGGACGGCCAAGACGTTGCCATGGCAAGCGCGGATGTTCACGGCGGGGTTGATCTCATCTCCGACCGTAGTGTGGACGGCGCGGAATGTGATCGGACGGTCGGGTGAACGATCAGCCAGCCAGCAGTTAGTACGTGCACCCCGAGGTGAGATCCGCGGCCGTCGACGGTGAGGCGGGAGGCGGGTCCGCCGCGGCGGACCCGCCGGTTGCCCCGGCGGCTGTGCCGGTACCACGGGTCGATCCGGCGCCCCCGGCCGCTGGACTCGGGTTCACCCCGTCGTAGGACGTGCCCAGGACGAGGGTGATGTGGCCGGCGGGGACGGAGGCGTCCGCGCGCAACCGGCTGCCGGGCACGTCGGCCTGCACGGCATGGGCGGCGGCCTGTTCGCCCGGGCGATAGTGCACCTGTGTCGTCTCCACCACGCCGGCCTGCCACGTCTGCGGCGGGCCGACCCGGAAACCGGCCTGCCGCAGCTCCCCGGCGGCCGTGGCGGCGAGGCCCCCCACCCCGGCGCCGTTGTAGACGTCGATCAGCACCTGTGCCGGGTCGACCGTCGGGGTCGGGATAACGGAGGATTCCCGCGTGTCACGGGCCCGCCCGCGCAGCGGAGCGAAGAACTTCTCCAGCGTCTCGGGGTCGTAGAGCTGTACGGAGCCGAACCTCGGCAGCTCCCCCACGGCGTTGCCGCCCTCGGCCGGCGTCGGGGCGTGCACGGGGATCGTCTCGAACCGGATCTGATCGGCGGACATCCCGCGCAGCCGTGTCGCGAGCGCGCGCATGTCGTTCATGCTGGTGCCGTCATCGATGGTGAGCGCCCTGGTCGCGGCCTGAAGCAGGTTCTCCAGCCTGACCGGGTTGGCGAGCACCCCGGTCGTGGTTGCCTGGGTGAAGATGGCGCCGATGAACTGCTGCTGGCGGCGGATGCGATCAAAATCGTTGTCGGGTAGGCCGTGGCGTTGGCGGACGAAGGCGAGTGCCCGCTCTCCGTTGAGATGATTTTTGCCTACCGTGCCCCGCCACTGCGACCACGGATCGTACAGATTGGACTTTCCGCCGTTTGGTAGCGGTTTGACGCAGACGGTGACGCCGCCAATGGCATCGGTCATCTCCTTGAAACCGGCCAGATCGACCGAGACATAGTGGTCGATCTTGATGTCGGTGAGATTCTCGATCGTTCTGATCAGGAGACTGGGCCCGCCGAGGGTGATCGCCGAGTTCAGCTTGCCGAGGCCGTGCCCCGGAATGCGCACGAGGATGTCCCTCGGAAAGGAGACCATCGTCGTGGTCCCGTCCACGTCGAGGTGGGCCAGCATCGTCGTGTCCGACCGTTCGCCGGTCACCGCTCCCTGGCTCTCGTACTCGCCGCCGGTGCCCGCCCTGCTGTCCGATCCGACCAGCAGGAAGTTCCGGGTGCCCTCCGCGGCCTCCGCCGGCCGGTCCCCGCCGAGCCCGAGGCGGATCCGGTTGATCTGGGCGTCAAAATACTCGTAGGCGGTCCAGCCGCCCACCGCGGCAAGGAGTACCACGGCGGCGAGTATTGCTGCGATTACCGTGAGCAGGCGAGATGCCAGAGACCGCTCCCGGCGAGTGTCGTGTTCGCCGTCGCGGTTCTGGTGGCCGTCGCGGTTCTGGTGGTCGTCCCGGGTCGGATACGGGCCTCGATACGCACGGGCAGTAGGATTCAGACGATTTCGTCGCCGCGGGGGCGGGCCCTGGGACCCCGCGGACAGACGCGGCGGCGCGTCGGTCACCGTGTCCCCCTCCCAGGCAGCCCGAGATGTTTCCTGGGTCTGGAACGATCAGATGCGCGGTAAAGTTTCCCGCCGGCTGGCCGCCCCGAACCCTGCGACTACCCAACGTACCCGTATCGGGCGGGGTGTACCTGTCGCCGGCCCGGTGCGCATGGAAATACCTGTTGCACAGGTGGGTGTTCGCGGTGACATGCGGGCAAAGGTGGATCGATCTGCCATGTGATAGGAATCACATTGGCGGTTACTTTCTGTCAGCTCAAAGCGGCACGATAGGGTTTCGGATCATGAAGGCCCTCGTCCTTGCCGGTGGTTCGGGAACCCGTCTGCGGCCAATCACCCACACCTCGGCCAAACAGCTTGTCCCAGTGGCGAACAAGCCGGTGCTTTTCTACGGCTTGGAGGCCATCCGTGACGCCGGTATCACCGATGTCGGGATCATCGTGGGGGAGACGGCCGACGAGATCCAGGCGGCGGTAGGTGACGGCTCGGCATTCGGGATCCAGGTCACCTACATCCGCCAGGACGCGCCGCTCGGACTGGCGCATGCCGTGCTCATCGCCCGCGACTTCCTCGTCGATGAACCGTTTGTCATGTACCTCGGCGACAACCTGATTATCGGTGGGATCTCCAGCCTGGTCGAGGAGTTCCGACGGACCACGCCGGACGCCCTGATCCTGCTGACCAGGGTCGACAACCCCTCCGCCTTCGGTGTCGCCGAGCTCGGTGCGGACCGGAAGATCATTCGACTGGTCGAGAAGCCGCTCGTTCCGCCGAGTGACCTGGCGCTCGTCGGCGTCTACATGTTCGGCACCCCCATCCACGACGCCGTGGGGGCGATCAAACCGTCGGCCCGCGGCGAGCTGGAGATCACCGAGGCGATCCAGTGGCTCGTCGACGGCGGATACGAGGTCGCCTCGCACCTGGTCGAGGGTTACTGGAAGGACACCGGCCGACTCGACGACATGCTCGAGACAAACCGCCACCTCCTCGAGTCGATCGAGCCGGCGATCCGTGGCAGCGTTGACGAGCACAGCATGATCGTCGGCCGTGTGGTGATCGAGGAGGGCGCCTCGCTGGTCCGGTCCACCGTGCGCGGGCCGGCCATCATCGGCCGGGACACCACCCTCGTCGATACCTATGTCGGCCCGTTCACCTCGATCTTTCACTCCTGCACCATCGAACGGACCGAGATCGAGTACTCGATCGTGCTGGAGCGGGCGACGATCCGTGGGATCGGGCGGATCGAGGACTCGTTGATCGGCCGGGATGCCGAGGTCGTCCCCTCCGCGGCCCTGCCCAGGGCGCATCGGCTCATGCTGGGCGACCACTCCCGCGTCTCGGTGGCTACGACGGGGACCTGAGGCCCGCTCGGAGCGGACCTCCCTTGCACATCCGCGACGGACTTCGTGGGGCGGGCGTCGGCCGGTGACCGCCTACGCCCGGACCCGATCCCGAACCCGTGACCGCGCCCCCGGCTCCGCCCGCGCGCCCCCGGCTCCGCCCGCCCGCACCGCGACGGCGAGGCAGAGAACGACGAGCACCGCCGACAGCACGAAGACCGTGATCGTGACGCCGACCGGGAATGGCGCCCAGCGGCCGGCCCCCGCGACGACCTCGGGAACGCGAGCCGGGGTGAAGGACACCTGGCGCGGCAACCAGTAGTACGAACAGATCGCCAGCAGCCCCAGACCCTGCATCAGCAGCGCGCTGACCAGCGTGACGGCGGGTGCCAGTCGCTCCCGGCCGCGCAGCGCCGCGCGTAGGCCCAGAGCGAACACCACCCCCAGACCGACCAGCCCCAGGTAGAGATACCGGCCCTGGACGGCAATGCCGCGGGTGTACTGCTGGTACTCCGCCCAGCTGCGCTGCCCGACCATCAGGTAGGCGAAAGCGACCGGGAGCAGCAGTACCGCCGGCCCGGCAGCGCTCGCCAGCCGGTCCGGCCGCGCGGCGCGGCGTGGTCCGGCGACCAGCGCGGCCGCGCACAGTCCGACGACCGCCCCGGTCGCCACGACGATGGCGACCGGGGAGAGCTGGGGCGGCTCGAACAGGCCGAGCCCGCCCCAGAAGCGGCTGATCATAGTCCGGAAGAAGTACCAGAACCAGGTAAGAAAGGAGTCCGGAAGCAGCAGTGGTTCCCGCCGCGGCGGGTTCGTCGCCCACCCGTTCGGCTGGACGGCGTCGTACAGGACGTAGTTCCTGATCCACCACCAGCCTCCCAGGGCGAGCCCGAGGCCGACCGCCAGCGTGGCCGGCGTCCATGGCAGGGAGCCAATCGCGCGACGCGACGCGAAAAGTCGGCCGGCCGGATACGCAGACCGCTCCGGTGCATGCCGGCCCGCACGCCGCAGGTGCCACCAGCCGACCAGATAGGCGGCGACGATCACGGCCGGCAGGGCCAGCGCGAACGCCTTGGACAGCAGGGCGATTCCCAACCAGATTCCGGCCCAGGCGGCTGCGCGGCGACGCATGTCGCCGCGCAGCACACCCACGAGGGTGACGGTCAGCCCGCCGGTGGCGAGCATCAGGATGCCGTCATTGTTGAAGGTGGCACCGACCCTGGTGAACCCGGGTACGGCGAGTGGCAGGGCCGCCGCGGCGAGAGCCGATGGTTGATCCAGTCCGAAGCGGCGTGCCGCCAGCCATGCCAGCAGGGGCAGCGGCGCGACCACCAGGATGTTCAACAGACGCAGGACGAAGACCTGCTGGTCATAGGCCCAGTGCTTGGAGCCCGGCAGGGCGTCGAGCAGCCTGGCGCCGACCACGTAGATCAACGGTGGATGCTGCACCATCTGGTTGGAGAGGCGGCCGTCGCCGACGGGGGTAACCCCACCGAGGGCGTCGAACGCCTGGCGCTGGCCGCGTGGCGTCGGATCGATCTCGGCGAAGGACGGGGAGCCCCGCTGTTTCCCACCGGCCTGGAACATGTCCTGGAAGCGGCTGCGGTCGAAGTCGTCAGAGGTCGCGGCTACACCCGTCGAGATGATCTTCTTGCCTGGTGCGGGCCAGCCGACTCCGTGCTGCAGGCCGTAGACCATGTCCACGTGCTGAGCCTCGTCGTATCCCGTCCAGGTCGGATACACGAACGCGTAGCTGAGCAGCAGGCCGAGGTGAACCGCCGTGATGAGGAGCAGTAACACCGGCACGCGCCGCGGACCGGGCATCGACACCGCCTCGGCGGCCTCGCCTCGCGCCTCGGTCGCCGGTTGGATCCCCGCCGGCCGGGTCCCCGCCGCGGAATCAGGCGCGGGACCGGCGGTGTAGCTACGGTCGATGATCGGCGGTTCTGGGGCGTCCATGGTTGACGCCAGCGTAGACGACCGATGTGAGAGGTTCGGACGAGCTCGGCGTGGGGTAACCGTCGCCTGTCTGTTGCCCTCTTCTCGACACGGGCTGATCCTGGGTGGATCCTGAACCGGGCGGGTCAGGGTGTCTGCGACACTAGGAAGGTGCGTTTTCTCGTGACCGGTGCCGCCGGTCAGTTCGGGGCCGACCTTTGCCGGCTGCTCGAGGCTCGAGCCGCGGAACCGGACTCCGGGGTGTACGGCTGGGCCGGTCTGACCCGGGCGGAGTTCGACATCACCGATTCGGCCCGGGTGCGCGCCGTCCTGCGCGACCAGGCGCGTCCCGCGAAGACCCAGGGTGGGCTGGTCGTCTTCAACACGGCGGCTTGGACAAACGTCGACGCGGCGGAGTCGGACGAGGCTGGCGCCTACGCGGTCAACGCCACGGGGCCGGCGCACCTCGCCGCAGCCTGCGCCGAGGTCGGCGCGACCCTGATCCACATCTCGACTGACTACGTCTTCGACGGGCGGGCCGCCAAGCCCTACGAGGTCGACGATCCTACCGGTCCCGTCTCGGCATACGGCCGGACGAAACTGGCCGGGGAGGAGGCTGTCCGAGGCCTGCTGCCCGATGCCTCGTACGTGGTGCGCACCGCATGGGTCTATGGCCGGACCGGCAGTAACTTCGTGAAGACGATCTCGCGACTGGCCCGTGAGCGGGACACGCTGTCCGTTGTGGACGATCAGGTGGGCTCGCCGACCTGGTCGGCCGATCTCGCGTCGGGGCTGATCGAGCTCGCTTCCTCGGCGGCACCGACCGGCGTCTACCACTGCACGAACGCCGGCGAGACCACGTGGTTCGGCTTTGCCCGCGAGATCGTCGCCGCGCTGGGCCAGGACCCGGCCAAGGTGACGCCGACGACGACGGAGGCATTTCCCCGTCCGGCCCGGCGCCCGGCCTACGCGGTGCTCTCCGGGCGGTCGTGGGTGGACGCGGGACTCACTCCTCCGCGGGCCTGGGACGCCGCGCTGTCCGCGGCCTTCGTCGCGGCGGGCGACGCGCTGCGCGGCTGATCGTTCTGCCGGGTACCGATCTTTCTGCCGATCGTTGCGCGACCGGCCACCGTCGGCCCACCCCGCCCCCGGCCGCGGGCGGGGGCGTGTCTGACTCTCGCCTGGTTCTCGCCTGCTGTCCGGTCCCCCGCCCGGCCCCGTCTTCCCGATCCGCCCGGCCCTTCGGCGACGGTTCCCGGTGGGCGCCGATCGTGTTGACTGTCACAGTAAAATTTTGCAGGATGAGAATAAGTGCGTATACTGCAAAGTTGTAGGGGGGTCCGGGGGGCGGATCGAGATCGGGGGAGCGGTGGTGGAGGAGCCGGCGACTGTCCCGGGCCGGGCTGGCGAGCCCGGGAAGTCGTCTGGGCCGGGGCTGCGGGAGCGCAAGAAGCGGCAGACCCGCCGGGCCCTGCGGGCCGCAGCCATCCGGCTCGTTGCGGAGCGTGGTCTGGAGAACGTCTCGGTCGACGAGATCGCCGCCGCGGCCGAGGTCTCCACCCGGACGTTCTTCAACTACTTCCCGACGAAGGACGACGCGATCGCCGGCATCGATCCCGAGGACATCACCGAGATCGGCACGGAGCTGGCGGAGCGTCCTCCCGAGGAGGAGCCGCTGGCGGCGTTGCGGGCGGTCATGCTGGACCGGGCCGCCCTCGTCGCGCCCGATCAGGCCGAGCTGTGGCGCGTCCGGCTTGCGATCATCCGTGCCCATCCGCATCTGACCATGGCCAACGCGGCCAGCTGGAGTTCCTACGAACGCGCTCTCGCCGAGGCGATCGGCCGGCGTTGCGGGCTCGATCCCGATCGTGACCCCTACCCTGTCGTGCTGGTCGCGACGACGTTGGCCGTCGTGCGGACCCTGACCGTGCGGTGGCAGGAGTCCCCGGATGACGCCTCGTTGCCCGACACTCTCGGCCGCGCCTTCGACATCCTGGCCCGCGGCCTGGCTCCGCCTGGTCCCTCCGGCACCTCAGACGAGTCCGGACACGAGTCCGGACACGAGTCCGGACACGAGTCCGGACACGAGTCCGGACACGAGTCCGGCGGGTCCGGCGAGTCCGGCGGGTCGGACGGATCCGACGTGGTGGGCACCTCGAACGCGCCGATCACGTCGTCCCACCGGGAACGCCGGGCCCACCCGGAACGCCGGGAACAAGAACAACGAGGACAGCGACCCGAATGAGATCGACCGAGCACGTCGACGTCAGCGACGACCATGAAGGGAGCCGGTCATGACGCAGGCTCGATCGGCCGAGGACGCCGAGTCCGGCGGAACCGGCGCCGGCACGTCTCCGGCGCCCCGCGGCGGCGCTGCCGTGATCCCCCCGCAGGTCTCCGACCAGCGCCGGCTCTGGCTGATCATGGGAGCGCTGCTCCTCGGAATCCTGTTGGCCTCGCTGGATCAGACGATCGTGTCGACGGCACTGCCGACGATCGTCGGGGATCTCGGCGGCGCCACCCATCTCTCCTGGGTGGTGACTGCCTACCTGCTGGCCTCCACGGTGTCCACACCGGTCTGGGGCAAGCTCGGTGATCTGTACGGCCGCAAGATCCTGTTCCAGGTGGCGATCGTCATTTTCCTGGTGGGCTCGGTGATCGCCGGTGTCAGTACGTCGATGGGGCAGCTGATCGCCTTCCGTGCTGTCCAAGGGCTCGGTGGCGGCGGGTTGATCATCGGTGCAATAACGATCATCAGTGATCTCGTTCCGCCGCGCGATCGAGGCCGTTACCAGGGGCTGTTCGGCGCGACGTTCGGCGTGTCGTCGGTGGTCGGTCCGCTACTCGGCGGCCTGTTCGTCGACCATCTCTCCTGGCGCTGGGTCTTCTACGTGAACCTGCCGGTGGGCGCGGTCGCCCTGGTGGTGACGGCGTTGACGCTCCCGGCGACGAGGAACCGCATCAGGCACGTCATCGACTACCTCGGCACCGTGCTCCTGGCCATGGCGACGACCAGCCTCGTGTTGCTGACCAGCCTGGTTGGCACCACCTACGCCTGGGGATCACCGGAGATCATCGGGATGGGCGTCGCGGGGGTTGTGCTCCTCGTCGGGTTCGTGTTCGTCGAACGAGTGGCGGTCGAACCCGTGCTGCCGCTGATCCTGTTCCGGGTCCGGGTGTTCTCGGTGGCCGGCGCGGTCGGCTTCGTCGTCGGCTTCGCGATGTTCGGCGCGATCGTCTTCCTACCGCTGTTCCTCCAGGTGGTGAAGGGAGTCGACCCGACGGACTCCGGCCTGCAGATGCTGCCGGTGATGGGTGGGCTGCTACTCAGCTCGATCATCTCCGGCCGGCTCATCAGCCGGTGGGGCCGTTACAAGATCTTCCCGGTCGTCGGTACCGCGATGATGTCGATCGGCCTGTTCCTGCTGTCGTTCATCAGTCCCGACATCTCTACGCTGCAGCTCACGTTGTCCATGTTCCTTCTCGGGGTCGGGATCGGCGCGGTCCTGCAGGTCCTGGTCATGGCCGTGCAGAACGCTGTCGACTACCGGCAGATGGGCGTGGCCACCTCGGGTGCGACCTTCTTCCGGTTCATCGGCGGGTTGTTCGGTACCGCCGTGTTCGGCGCGATCTTCGCGAACCAGCTCAGAGGTAACCTCGCCGAGCGGTTCGCGGGCATCCCGTTGCCACCCGGTCTGTCCGCCTCCGGTTCCAACATCACCCCCCAGGTGCTCCACAGGCTGCCCCCGACGATCCGGGACGGATTCGTCCAGGCGTTCTCGGACGCGATGCAGACCGTCTTCCTGGTGGCGGTGCCGATCGGTCTGTGCGCCTTCGCGCTGGCCTGGTTGCTGCCCGAGATCCGCCTGGGAAACACCGTCGGTGGCGCGCGGCCCGCGGCGCCGGGCTCGGCGGAGTCCGACGAGACCGCGGAGGTCCTCAAGTAGCCGCGATTCCGACCGCGCGTCGGCGCCTGCGCGGGACGCCCCGTCGGCACGCGGTCTTTCTGCTGCTGGTCGCCGCCGGGATCGCTGCCCGGGTCCTGATGATCGTCACCTACCCGCCCGCGCTGATGTACCTCGGGGATTCGGCGGCCTACCTCGACCAGGCATGGCGGGACATCTGGCCGGGCGACTGGCGGCCATCGGGCTACCCGATGTTCCTGCGGATCCTCGACGGGCAGGCCCACCTGACGCGGGTCGTCGTCGTCCAGCACCTGCTCACGCTGGGCGCGGCGGTGGCGCTCTATGCGGTGGCGTTGCGGGTTGCTCGCCGGCCGTGGCTCGCCGCCCTCGCCGCCACCCCCGCCTTGCTCTCCCCGTGGGTGCTGGACCTCGGCCAGTTCGTCCTCGTCGACAGCCTGTTCGGGGTTCTCGTCTCGGTCGGCGTGGCGCTGCTCGCGTTACCGGGACGCCCTCGGCCCGTTGCCTGCGCCGCCGCCGGCCTGCTGCTCGGAGCCTGCCTGTGCGTGCGGACGGTGGGCTACGGCCCGCTGGCGGTCGGCCTGGTCGTCCTGCTCGGCACCGTGCTGGCCGACCGGCGGCGCGCGACTTCCCGAGCCGGGTCGGTTGCCGCTCCTCGGGCGGCCCGACCCGTCCTCGCCTTCGCGCTGGCCGCCGCCGCGCCGATCCTGGCCTACTCTGGGTGGAGCGCCTCGGCGGGAGGGGGCTTCGCCGTTTCCGCGCACTCCGGGTTCTTCCTGTACGGGCGGGTGGCGCCGTTCGCGGATTGTTCCGCGCTGTCGCGAGCGGACCTGCGCACCCTGTGCGACCCACGGCCGGTCGACCAGCGCGGTTCGCCGGTTCGCTACCTGTGGCCGGCCGACTCCCCTCTGCGCCAGGGGCACCGGCACATCCCACCGGGACGGGAGGACCTCGCGGCCGAGTTCGCGGGCGAGGTCGTGCGTGACCAGCCGTGGATGCTGGTGACGACGTCGGCCCGGTACCTCGTCGGCTATCTCTCCCCGGTCCGGCATGAGACGACGAAGACCTCGCGGGCGGATACCTGGGAACTGCCGTCCAGCGTGACCAACGTGCTGACCCCGGACGATCCGCATGCCGACGACGGCTATTTCGTCGCGACCGAGGTGCACAACCCCGCGGCGGGCTGGCTGGCCGTCTACTCCCGCCTGGCCTACGCTCCGATGCCGCTCGTCGGCCTGGGCCTGCTGGCGGGTCTCGCGGCAGTACTGCTCGAGGCCGTTCGCCGGGTGCGCAGGAGCGGGGTGACGGCAGCGTGGCTGGGGGGCGGGCGGCTGTTCTGGCTGGCCGCCGGGGCCGGCCTGTCGACCCTTGTGCTGTCCGCGCTGACCTCCGGATTCGACTACCGCTACCTCGCCGCGGTCATCGGGCCGATCGGATCGGCCGCGATCCTGGGCGTGGCCGGATTCGTTGCCGCGCTCCAAACCCGGACCGCCGGAGAGCGCCGGCCGCCGGATAACGGACCGCCGGACAGCTGACGCCAAGCGGACGATACCGTCGTATCCGCCAAACGATCGTCGCTGATGTTCGACGGGCTGACCGGCGTTGTGGCATGGTAGTCGGGGCGACACCGCCCGGCCGATGCTGAGAGGGTTGCCGACGTGCCTGGCGGGGATGCGTGGCAGGCGGTCGAAACCTCCACGCAGGTGCCTGGGATCGGTGCGGCGCCGGAGGCCTGGCGGGTGTCGGAGGTCCGGCGGGTGTCGGATCCGGGGCGGCGCTGGCTTGTGACCGGGGTGGTCGCGGCCGGCATGGTTTTCTCCGCGCTCGGCGTGCTCGTCGCCGCGGTCGTGCCTCCCTTCACCTCGGCCGACGAGGCACAGCACACCGCCTACGCGTTCGTCGTCGCCGACGGCTCGTTGCCCGTGCTCGACTCGCCCGTGCACTCCCGCATCCCGAGCATGCCGGGGCTGCCCGCCGACTGCGTGGTGTCGCCGCAGCAGGCGCGGGCCGCGGTGGCCTCCCACGTCGATCGGCTCTGCGGGGCGCGCCTCGGCCGACCACTGACGAATGTCGATCTCACCTACACCGCGAACCATCCACCGCTGTTCTACGCGGTCGAGGCCGTCCCGCTCCGGACGGGCGTCGCGCTGGATCATCCGCTGGTCGGTTTCCGGGCCGCCCGCCTTCTCAACGTGGCGTTCGGGATCACCGCGGTGATCGCGACCGCGGCGCTGGTCCGCGGTGTGCTGCCGGGGCGGCCCGGTGTCGCCGTCGGCGCGGCGGCGATCGTCGGCGTGGTCGGCATGTTCGTCCTCATCTCCGGCCAGGTCTACAACGACACCCTGGCGGTGGCGACCATTACCGGCCTGCTCGCGGTGGCCGTCGCGATCATCCGCCGGGGACCGGGACCGGGACCGGGACCGGGGCCGCGGACTCTGGCGGCGCTGGCGGTGCTCGGCCCGGCCGCGGCGGCGAGTCGGGCCAGTGGCGCGTTGGCCGTCGCGGTGGTCGTCCCGGCTCTCGGTGCCGCCGTCTCGATGCGGACGTCCGGTGGCCGGCTGCGGCGAGCCGGGCGTGGCCTAACGGCCGCGGTCACGCTCGTCGCGCTGACTTTCGCCGCGACCGGCTGGTTCTACCTGCGTAACGTGCGCCGGTACGGCGATCCCACCGCCTCGGGCCGGGTCGCCGAGATGTTCCCGATCCGCGATGGGCGGACGTCGGCCTGGCAGGTATTACGTGACAGCGACTTCTGGTGGCACGCCTACCGCGGGTTCTTCGGACGTCCCGTCCTGCTGACCGGTCACGCCCGGACGATCGCCGTCGGGGTCGCGGTCGTGACCGGCGCGGGCCTGGTGGCGGCGGGGGTTCGGGTCCTGGGCGCCCGGCTGCGGACCGCTGCACGCCCGGCCGCCCGGATCGCGGGTACCACCGAGGCCCGGCCGGTGGACGACGGGGTGGACGACGGGGTGGACGACGGGCACTCCGAGGAGGCGGATCCGCCGGGAGGCCGGCTGGCCGGCAGCGTCGTCATCGGCCTTCTGCTCACCCTGCACTGCCTGCTCGTCGTCGCCACCCTGGTGGGATACGTCGCCGTCGGAGGCGCGCCGTTCACCCGGTACCTGCTGCCGATGCTGCCGATCCTCGCCTTCGTCGTCGCGGCCTGCTGCGGGTCGTTGCCGCTGGGCCGCCGCGGCCTGCCGACGGTCGCGGTCGTCGCCGCGCTGGCGGCGCTCACCGTGGTCATGCTCATCCGTGACCTGGCATTCAAGCGGCCCGCGCTCGCCCCGCTGGCGAACCTGGACCGGCTGCGGGCCGCCTGGGACCAGACGGCCCCGGGCCCGCCCGACCTCGGGCTGTCGTGCCTGGCGGGATGGGCCGTTCTCGGCGGTGTCCTGCTCGTTGTCGCGTTATGGAAGCTCGGTGACCCGGCGGTAGACGGCCGCGGTGAGCTGCGCGGTGCGCCGCCAGGTGAACGTGCGGGCGTGCGCCCGGCCGGCGTCGGTGTCGCCGGGGGAGTCGAGCAGCTCCAGGATCGCCTCGGCGAGGTCGTCAGCGAACGAGTCGCGGTCGGTCTGCCGAACGAGCCGCACCGGACTGCTGGGCCGGGTGATGGCCCGTCCGGGGGCCTGGCCAGGGATCCGGCCGGCGGGGGCGGCGACGTCGACGAGAGCGGCGGTGACCTCCCGCACGGTCGGGATGTCGGCGGCGACCACCGGAGTCCCGGCGGCGAGCGCCTCCAAGGGGGGTAGACCGAAGCCCTCGTACCGGGACGGGAAGCACAGCACGCTCGCTCCGGCGACGGTCGTCCGCAGCGCCTCGCTGTCGAGGTAACCGGCGGCGACGACGGCGTCGGACGGCAGGTTCGCCAGGTCCAGCGCCGGTCCCCACCCCGGAGGCCCGACGAGCACCAACGGCGGAGCGTCGATTTTCGCCGCGTGCAGTCGGCGGACCGCCTCCAGCAGCGCCGGGAGGTTCTTGCGGGGCTCCACCGAACCGACGAACAGCAGGTACCGCTCGGGCAGGCCACGGGCCCTGCGCCAGGCGAGGCTCGGCTTCGCTGTGGTGAACCAGGCGTCGTCGACGCCGAGCGGCGTCGGGGTCACCAGTGCGGGGTCGAGCCGGTAGGCCGTCACCACCTCGTCGGCCACCGCGCGGCTGGGCGTCAGCACGGCGGACGCCCGGCGCAGGCCGCGGGGGACCAGATCGCTGTAGCGGGCGGACGCCCCCGTCACCGTGTCCGGGGTACGCAGGTAGGACAGGTCATGGATGGTCAGCACACCGCGGGCCCGGCGCAGGGGTGGAAGGACGAAGTTCGTCGCGTGCATGACGTCGGCGGGGCCGGTGAGCCACTCGACGGGCGGGTACTCCGAGCGGGCCCAGGCGTCCTGCAACAGCCGGGCCGGTGCCCGCCGGGCCGCCGTTCGCACCCCGGCCGGCAGCGCGCCCGGGAGCTCGCCCAACCCGCGCCAGGTGAACGCCGTCGCCGCGAGTTCCCACCCGGCCTCGGCTTCCCACCCGGCCCCGGCTTCCCGCCCGGGCTCGGTGGCGAGCCGGGCGAGCCCGGTCAGCAGATGCTCGGTGTAACGGCCGACCCCGGTGCGTTGCCCGAGCAACGGCGTGCCGTCCAGCACGACCCTCATGCCGGGATCACCCCCTCCTTTCCGGGAGTGCCACGCCACACCGCGCCGCTTCACCGCTCGTACAGCCCGTGCCGGGTGGCGATCTTCCGCCACTGCCGCGCGAACGCCGCATCGGAGAAGATCTGGGCGCGTTCGATCGCCGCGGCGGCGAGCCGACCGCGCAGACCGTCCTCGGCGGCGAGCCGGCGAGTGAAGGAGGCAACCTGCTCCGGGCCGGTCCATCGGTAGCCGTCGACCCCGTGCCGGACGATTTCTCGCTGGCCGGCCCGATCGATGACGACGGGAACGCAGCCCCCGGCCATCGCCTCGACGGTGGTCATCCCGAAGTGCTCCGCCGTCCAGGGACGCCGGTCGTCGTCCTCGCCGTACCCGGTGGCCGACCAGAACACCGAGCTGGTCGAGAGCAGCCGTTCGACCTCGGCGCGCGGGGCGTTGGGATGGATCTGCACCGGCAGCCCCGCGCCGGCCGCCCGGACCTGCTCCAGGTAGGGCAGTTGAGAGTCCTCACAGCCGCCGACGACGTGCATCGTCCAGTCGGGCAGGTCGCCCGCGCGGTACAGGTCGCCGAACCACTGCACCATCTCTAGCTGTCGCTTGGCGTGGCCGAGGCCGGGGGCGAAGAACCGGCCGACGGTGACGACGGCCTTCTCCCGCCGCGGCGCCGGATGCAGCCGTTCCACCTGGATGGGGGGGAACAGCAGGTCGGCGTCGCGCTTCCACAACCGGCGGATCCAGCCGCGGGTGAACCGCGAGTTGGCCATGACCACGTTGTAGCCGTCGAGGTAGCCGAGGTCGGCCGGGTCCCGCAGCAGCCAGGGGAAACGCAGCGGGAGCCGGGCGATCGGCCCCTCGCCACCGTCGGTGACCCGGGGCCGGCTCACCGCCACGCCGAGTTCGCGCACGTCTGCCGCGCCCGGCGAGAACGCGTCACTGACCAGGGTGAGCTCGGTACCGTTCGCCGACGGCGGCAGCGATACCTCGAACGGGGTGAAGTCGGTGCCGATCTGCAGCTTGGCCAGCACGCTGCCGTCGGCGTCGAGGAGGCGCAAGGCCGTGCCGACGGGCGTGCCGGGCCGGCCGATATCGGCGCGCAGGGTGCGCCGCTCGCCCGGGCTGACAGCGAGGATTCCCGCCCCGTTCGTCCAGGTCCACTGCCGGCGGCGGCCGCCCTCCGGCGGGTACCAGCCCTGGCCGAAGCTCACCGCCGGGCGAACCCCGCGCAGCAGCGGCCCGGCCGTGCGGACCGCGGCCTTACGCCAGGCCGCCATGTCGTGGTCGAACGGCGTCGGGAAGAAGCACAGGTACGCCGAGTGGCGGGCTTTCGGCATGATTCGGCTCATGTACGAACCGTTCACGAACAGGTCGTAGCGCCCGGAGAGGACGGCGATGGCCTCCTCGCCCCGGTCCGGCAACCGCACGTACCGGCAGCCGGCGAGATCCAGCCCGAGATGCTCGCCGAGCGCCGCGAGGTCGACCTCGGAGTGCCCGAGGAGGTCGACCGTGGCGCCCTCGGCGGCCAGTACCTGGGCGATCATGCCGTTGTGGCGTTCCCCGCCGCCCATGGAGTGCCAGAACCGGTTGTAGACCGCCGCCCGCACCCCGCCGACCGGTCGGTCGCCCTCGGCCGGTGCGTCGCCGGCCGGTTGGCCGGCTCTCGCGGGATCGTTCATCGGGACACCAGCCAGCTCTGCAGGCTCGCCCGCCGTTGCGCGGCGCTGCGCCCGATCTCGCGCCGGGCCCGCAGCATGTCGGGCAGCAGCCGCAGGTAGGAGCCGTACACTCGCAGCCGCAGCAGGGTCGGTCGGATCGCGGGTCGGCTGCGCGCGCGCTGTGCCTGGCGCAGCGTGCGCACCGCGATCGAGACCGTGGTCAGCGGGTAGCGGATCACGGCGGCCAGCGCCATCGGCGCGGTCGCGTCCTTGGTGAGCATCAGCAGCCGGTTGCGGTCGGTGTGGAAGACGAACAGCGGTGACCATTCGACGCTCGACGCCGAGTGGATGTGACGCAGCACCGCCCCCGGGACGTAGCGGATGCCGTACCCGCGGGCCCGGATCCGCCAGGACAGGTCGGTGTCCTCGTAGTAGAGGAAGAACGCGTCGTCGAACCAGCCGAGCTCGTGGCCGAGCGGCGAGCGGATCGCCATCCCGTTCCCGCAGGCGGTGAACACGTCCTCCGGCTGGTCGAACTGGCCGGCGTCGACCTGCTGGTAACCGCGGTCGGCACCGTAACCGTCGGTCAGGACGATGCCGCCGACGTTGTTGATGACGTCCACCCGCGGCGCCTCACCGCCGACGGTCAGCGACACCGTCGTCGACTCGGGGCCCACCGCGAGGTCCGCCCGCCCTCCGGCCGACGTGCCCGTCGGGCCGTCCCAGCTCAGGGTGACCTGTTTGCGCGATTCCGCAGCCCAGGTGAACCCGAGGGTGACCGGGCCGCCGTCGGGGATCGGCACGCACAGTTCGTCGTCCCCTCGGGTCCAGAAGTACGGCGAGCCGCTCGGTCCCTCGGCACCGTAGGTGAGTTTCTCCCAGAGCACCTCGCGCAGCGCCTCGCGCCCGTTCACCGTCACCGAGGACACCCGCACTCCCAGCTCGCGGGAGTCGTGCGGACCCGGGACGAAGGTCGGCGTGTGCAGCCTGATCCGCAGGAACCGGGGGAGGAAGACGACCTTGCCGGTGGTGGCGCCGAGATGCCGGCCGCCGGGCTCGTCGAACGGCGCCAGCAGCGCGGCGATCCAGGTGGGCTCGGGGATCGCGTCGTTGTTCACCAGGACCGCGAAGGGCGTCGTGACCTGGCGCAGCGCCAGGTTGTTGCCGCCGGCGAAACCGAGGTTGCGCTCCGCGGGCACCACGCGTACCCAGGGGTAGCGCTCGGCGAGCAGCTCCCGTGAGCCGTCGGACGAGGCGTTGTCGACTACCCAGGTTTGGTAGGCGAAATCCGCCTCCTGCTTGGCGATGCCGTCCAGGCAGGCCGGGAGGAGATGTGCGCCGTTCCAGTTGACGATCACGATGGTCGCCAGCGGCTCGGCGGTCTTCGACTCGGCGGCCGATCCCGCCGCCGGCCGGGTCGGGCGTTCCTCGCTCATCCGCGCAACCTCGCATCGTAGTCGACCTTGAGCAGTCCGTCCGCCTGCGCACCACCGACGCCGAACAGCTCCTCGAACCGGCGGGTGGTGACCGGGGCGCCGGTGGCGGCGTCCGAGACGTGCACCTTCACCGCGAAGGCGCCGAGCAGTTCGGGCAGGCGTGGTACCGAGAAGTCGACGATGTGGCGGCCCGGCCCGATAGCGAGCCCGCCGGGTGGCGTCTCCATCATCCAGATCGGTACCTCGCTCTGGCCGACGATGTAGGTGTGCAGGTACATGTGCTCGGGGGCACCCTCGGTGACGTCGAACTCGACGCTGACGGTGAGAGACTCGCCGGGGCCGTACTGCACGGTAGGCAGTCCGCCCGGCTTGTGGCTGAAGGTGACCGACTCCGGCCTGACCGTGGCGTACTGGTAGGAGACCGGTTCCCCCGCGGGCAGGCTGCCCAGCTTCTGCCGCAGCAGTTTGGTACCCACGGCCGGCGGGCCGTCGAAGAACAGCGACCCGGACTCCAGGACCAGGATGCGATCGCACATGTTCTCGATGAGGTCGAGGGAGTGCGTCACGAACAGGATCGTGCGGCCCTGCGCCCGGAATTCGGCGATCTTGGCCAGGCACTTGCGCTGGAACGCCTCGTCCCCGACGGCCAGGACCTCGTCGACGAGCAGCACGTCCGGGTCGACGTGCACGGCGACGGCGAAGCCGAGGCGGACGTACTGGCCCGACGAGTAGTGCTTGACATCATCGTCGATCTTGTGGCGCAGCTCGGAGAAGTCGACGATGGAGTCGAAGAGCTGATCGATCTCCCGTTTGGACAGCCCGAGCAGGGACGCGTTGAGGTAGACGTTGTCCCGGCCGGAAAGCTCGCCGTTGAACCCGGCACCGAGTTCGAGCAGCGAGGCGATCCGACCGTGCACCGCGACCCGTCCGTCCGTCGGGCGCAGGATCCCGGCGAGCACCTTGAGCAGCGTCGACTTGCCCGAGCCGTTCGCACCGGCGAGACCGACCGTCTGGCCTCGCCCGATCGTCACGTCGATGTCGCGCAGTGCCCAGAAGTCGTCCCCGGCGGGGCCGCCCCGACGGACGAACCGTTCCTTCAGACTGGTCGCCCGGTTGTGGTAGGAGACGAATTTCTTGCTCACTCCGGCGGCCTCGATCACCACGGGCGCCTCGCGCGCCGGGCCGGGTGGCGCGGCGGCCTCCCTGCCCTCGGGCGGGGCGGCGGGGCTCGGCGGGTACGCGGACGAGTGTCGGGCCACTACTGCTACTCCTTGCTGGCCGCCTGCGGACGTCCCATCATGATCGCACCGCGGTCGGCGTGCTGGCTCCCGGGGCCTTCGGCGGGCGACGAGGACAGGGCCGGTCCGCCACGGGCCGACTACAGATCCTCGGCGAAGTCCGCCTGCAGGGCGCGGAACACGTGCAGCCCCAGCCACAGCAGGACGAGGGAGATCACCCCGGCGACGGCGAGATGTTCCAGGTAGAACGTGTATCCCGGGTTCGCCAGGATGGGGGCGGAACCCGTCGAGTTACCCGGGGGTGGATCGTAGATCGCCCGCTGGAACGTGATGACCACGACGGCCATCGGGTTGAGCAGGTACACCCAGGTCAGGTCGGCCAACCTGTTCTGGATGAGGCCGAAGGCGTACACCATGGGATTCAGCCAGAACCAGGCGAGCAGCGCCACGTCGAGCAGATGGGCGGTGTCGCGGTAACGCACGTTGAGCGCGCTGACCAGCAGGGACAGCGCCACGGTGAAGGTGAGGGCGACGGCTCCGGCCGGGACGAGCAGCAGCAGCTCGGGGCCGAGCAGGCTGTAGCCGAGCGCGAGGATCACCACGAACAGGACCAGCAGCTGCAGCAGGAAGTGCACCGCGGCGAAGCCGACCGCCGACAGGGGGAGCACGGCGAGGGGAAAGCGGACTTTCTTGACGAGGTTCGCGTTCGCCACGACGCTGCCGCAGGACGCGGACACGCTGCCCGAGAAGGCGTTCCAGACGAGCAGTCCGGACATCAGGTAAATACCGAAGCGGGGGATTCCTGATTTCAGCACGATCTGGAACACGAAGGTATACACGACGAGAAGGAGCATGGGATTCGCCAGTGACCAGGCGAATCCCAGCGTCGATCCCTTGTATTTGATCTTGAGATCCTTGCGGATGAGATTGCGCAGCAGTTCCCAGCGCACCCTCGTCTGGGCCCGGCTGCGACGGGCCAGCCGACTCGAGTCCAGCGCGTGATGGTGCTCCGGCCCGGGCGGACCGGTCTCCGGCTCCGGGGCGGACGGAGCCATCGGCGCCCCCGCCGGCAGCGCGGCGTCAGCCAGATGTGACACGGCCCGCCCTCCCCGTCTCCCGAATGCGCGGGTACCGCTCGCCGCCATGGCGCGACTGGAGCTGCACCTGTCCGCTCCTCCTCGACACTCTGGCTCGACACTCCGGGGACCTGAACACTACCGAGACCGAGGCGTCCCTGGTTCGTCCCACGTCCAAGCGGGTTCCGCGACCCGGCCGGCCGTCTTTCCGGCTACCGAGAGTATCGCCCTGCTTACGGATGAATAATCAATGGTGTATAGGGTCGAACTGGCCCGCTTCTCGTCAGAATCGGACGGTACCGTGCCATCGCCGGGCGGGCGACGCCACCCACTCCGGTGGCCGACGGCCAGAGCACGGTTCATAGTATTGATCCGTCCATCTGGCTTCGGCCGGCCGAGACCGCGCGGGAGAATCCCGACGCACGCCGGCCGTCGTGGCTGACCCGGCGGAGGCGGTCGTAACCGGCCGCATGGAGCGGTCGTAACCGGCCGCACGGAGAGGACGGTCGTGTTCACCGACGTCCGGCTACGCGAAGTGTGGTCGCACCTGGAGTCGGGCGGGGCACAGGCCCTGACTCTGGATGTCTTCGACACCCTCCTGTGGCGCATGGTGCCAGAGCCCGCCCATGCCTTCGTGCTGTTGGGCCGGCGGCTCGCGGACGCGGGCCACCTGCCCGCCAGCGTCTCCCCGGGCGAGTTCGCCTGGCTGCGGGTCCACGCCGAGCAGCTGGCCCGCCTGCACGCCAGGGCCACCCGCGGTACCCATGAGGTGCGGCTGGACGAGATCTGGCAGCTGCTGCTGCCGGCGCTGCCCGGTGCCCTCGGCGTCCAGGACCTCCTGGACGCCGAGGTCGCGGTCGAACGCGAGCTCTGCCGCGCCGACCTCGCCGTGGTGGAGCTCGCCGAGCTCGCCATGACGAAGCTCGGCCTGCCGGTCTACCTGCTGTCCGACACGTACTTCTCGGCCGGCCAGCTCGAACGGCTGCTGAACCGGCCGGAGCTGGCCGGCGTGCCCTTCACCCACATCTTCACCTCCTCCGACGCGGGGACGTCGAAGAGCGACGGGCTGTTCCAGCACATGCTCGCCGCGTCGAACCTGCAGCCGTCCCGGGTCGTGCACCTTGGCGACCACCCCGTCGCCGACGTCGAGGGTGCCCGCGAGCACGGGCTTGTCGCCATCCATTACCCGAAGTACTCCGGGGCGCTGGAGCAGACCCTCGAGCTCGAGGGTCTGCGTAAGGCGCCGAGCGACGACCTCCCGATCGACCCGGTGGACGGCGACTACGGGATGACCGCGTTGCGGGCCCGGTCACTGCACCGTGCCGACGCCCTCGCGGTCCCCGCGGGGCTGCGCCGGTACTGGGAGGCCGGCGCGACGGTCTTCGGGCCGGTCTTCACCGGTTTCGCGGAGTGGGCCGTGGAACGGGCCCGTGACTTCGGCGCCGACCACATCCACTGCCTGATGCGGGAGGGTGACTTCCTTTCCCGCCTGCTCGTCGGTCCCGGCGAGGATGTCGGGGTCACCATTTCGACGCTGTGGGCGTCGCGGCAGGTGTGCGCGCTGGCCAACGTCTTCGAGGGCAACCCCGAGGAGCTCAGGAGCTTCCTGGTCCGTCGGCACGCGCCGAGTGTGGGGCAGCTGCTGCGCCAGCTCGGGGTCCGGCTGGAGAACGTCGCCGGCATCTCGGCGCTGGCCGACCGCCGCCTCGACGTGCCCGGCCTGCTCGACGACACCCTCGAGGCGCTCTGTTCCGATGAGCGGATCCGCAGCGAGATCGTGCTGACCGCGTCCCGCCTGCGTGAGCGTTACGTGCGCTACCTCGACAGCCAGCTACCCGAGAGCGGCCGGGTCGTCTTCCTCGACCTGGGCTGGGGCGGGACCATCCAGGCGCTGCTCACCCGGCTGCTCGCCTCCACCGGCCGCGGGCTGGACATCCTCGGCCTGTACCTGGCTACGAACCAGGCGGCGATGACGCACCGGTTGGCCGGTCTGGAGCTGGAGGGATATCTTGCGACAAGCGGTCAGCCCGAGACCCTGGCGAACCAGCTCATGCGTAGCCCCGAGGTACTCGAGCAGCTCTGCATGCCCGACGTCGGGTCACTGGTCTCCTTCGACGAGATGGGTAATCCGGTGCTCAGCATCGACCGGACCTCGCGGACGCAGGTCGCCCAGCGAGCCGCCGTCCAGGACGGCGTCCTGGCCTTCCAGCGGGAATGGCTGCGTTACCGGCGCTCGGAGACCCCGATGCCGTCGCTGGCCTGCGCCGGGGCGCGCCAGGCGGGACTGCGGACGCTGACCCGCTTCGTCGCCCGGCCGACCGCGGTGGAGGCCGCGGCCTTCGGTGCCTGGGCGCACGACGACAACTTCGGCTCCGACGCCACCGAGGGCCTGCTGCCGCCGGAGCTGGTCCGCCGGATGCCGTACCTCACCCCGGCCGACATCGACCGGATCTCCATGCGTGAGCTCTACTGGCCCGCCGGGGTGGCCGGGGTCGCGAACCGGCCGCTGGCGGTGATCAGCGGGCTGGCCGCCGCCGCGGGCATCCCGCCGGAGGAGGTCTCGCCCGAGGCCGCCGCGGGGCCCGTGGAGGTCTACATCGACACGGGCGGGGACTTCGTCAATGGTCCGAAGGAGACGGCGGTCACCCGGTCGGCCCGCGACGGCCTGTCGATCGTCCGGCTCAGCCTGGAGGCGGTCGGGGCACGCCGGATCCGCATCGACCCGGCGGGTCGGCGCGGTCTGCTCCGCCTGGACTGGCTGACGCTGTCCTTTCATATCAACAACACCCCAGAGCCGGACAAGATAACCATCACCTCGCTGGACGATTCCGCCCAGCGGCTCGCACTCCTCGGCGGCCGGCTGCTCCAGCCGAACCTGGTGGAGATCACCGGGGACGACCCACAGTTCGTCTACACGATCGACCTCGCCACGCAGCCGCAGCTCGCCGGGGTCTACGCCCTCGACGTCGAGCTGGCGTTCGGCTGGATGGGCATCCGGGGTGATCCGCTGGCTCTGCCCGCGGCGGAGCCCGCCCGCGACGGCCTGCCGCTGCGGGCGGCCCGCAAGATCCGGCGCGAGCTCGGGGGACCGCGGTGACGGACCGCCCGGACTCAGAGCGCAGCGAGGTTCGGGACAGTTTCGCCGAGCTCGCCGCCGTCGCCGCCGGAATGGACGCGGGAACGGACCTCGAGGCCCGACCGGGCACCGGACCAGGCACCCGACCGGGCACCGGACCAGGCACGGCGCTCACCCGGCAGAGCGATCACGCCGTCGAGGTCGGGGACGCCGCCGAACCCACGCTGGCGCCCCTGCTCCTGCACTCCCTGTCCGATCTGCGCGAGATCTGGGTGCCGCTGCTGGAGGCGTCCGGGGCGCGCAGCATCGCGGAGATCGGTTCCGAGAGCGGGGTCACCACCTCGCTCCTCGTCGACCTGCTGCGCCGTGGCGGTGGCGGGCGGTTAGTGGTCATCGATCCCGAGCCCGGGGTGTCGCCGGCCTCCGGCGGGGGCCTCGACGTGCACGTGATCCGGGGGCACAGCCCGCAGGCGCTCGACGGCCACGCGCCGACCGACGCCTACCTCATCGACGGGGACCACAACTACGCCACCGTGCACGGCGAGCTCACCGAGATCGACCGCGCGGTCACCTTGTTCGGCCGGTCCTACTTTCCCCTGGTGATCCTGCACGACGTCGGCTGGCCGGCCGGCCGGCGCGACCAGTACTACAACCCCGACCGCATTCCCGAGGACGCCCGGCAGTCGCACTCGTGGGACGTCGGTGTCGAGATCGACAACAGGGAGACGGTTCCCGGGGGATTTCGGGGCATGGGAGCCTTTGCCTGGGCGCTGACCGAGGGCGGTCCGCGTAACGGGGTGCGCACGGCCGTCGAGGACTTCGTCGCCGACCACCCCGACCTGCGTTTCTTCACCGTGGCACCGATCTTCGGGTTGGGCGTGGTGATCGACCGGCGGGCTCCCTGGGCGCGTCGCGTCGCCGACCTGCTCACTCCGTGGGTGTCCAACCGGTTACTTTCCCGCCTGGAACGCAACCGCATCGACCTCTACCTGCACGTCCTGCGGTTGCAGGACACCGCGGCCGCGGTCGCCCGGGCGCGGCAGCGGGAGTGGGCGCGCCTGGACGACGAGCGCAGCCGGCTCGCGGCGATCGCGCTTGAGCACCTGCACCGCATCGCCCAGCTCGAGCAGGAGGTCGCCGAGCTCCGCCGGCACGAGCAGGAACGCGAGGAGCGGTGGGCCCAGAGCCACTGGGCGGCCGCGGACGTCGACGAGCCCAAGCTGATGCAGGTCGCGCGGATCGCGAACTCGGTGCTGCGGTCCCGGCTGAGCACCACCGGACAGGACCGCCTGGCGAGGGTGCAGACGCGGATCGCCGAGAGCGGTGTCGCGGGTCGTGGCGCCCTGCCCGCTCTGCGGCGCCGCTCGGCCGCCCCGGCGCCACCCCCGCCGGCAGCGCCGCCGGGCACGCGGCGACCGCCGTGGGACCGGACCTCGGACCGGACCTCGGGTGGTCAGCAGACCGGTTGGTAGGGCACGTCCGAGATGTGGCGCTGCCATTCGGCATCGGTGATCTGCTTCGACGGGTCGGCGCACGCGGCGGCGATCAGGTCGGCGTCACCGATCCGGCTGATGCGCACGGTGTAGTCGTCGCTTGCCGTGGCGATGCCCTGGCTGTCCGGTGTCCACGCCAGGGCCTGGACCCAGTCCCCGTGCCCGGTGATGGTGCCGATCGCCGGCTGCCGGCCCGGTTCGGTGACATCCCACAGGTGCACCGTGGTGTCCCAGCCCGCGGTGGCCAGGGTCCTGCCGTCCGGGCTGAACGCCACGTCGAACACCCATTTCTCGTCGGCAGGGAAGGAGGCGGTGGCCGCCGGCCGGGACGGGTTGGTGATGTCCCAGATTCGGGCCGTACCGTCATAGGCGCCCGTGGCGAGGCGCCGGCCGTCCGGGCTGAAGGCGACCGCCCACACGTAGTCGGTGTGCGCGGTGATGGCCGTGAGCGGTCGCGGCCGGCGCGGATCGGTGACGTCCCACAGCCGGGCCGTCCGGTCGGCGCTGGCGGTCGCCAACAGGTGACCGTTCGGGCTGAATGCGACCTCGTTCACCCAACTGGTGTGGCGGTCGAGCACGGACAGTTGACTGGGGCGGCGCGGATCGGTGACGTCCCACAGCCGGGCCGTGTTGTCATAGCCCGAGGTGGCGAGTACCTTCCCGTCCGGGCTGAACGCGGCGTCGAGCACCCAGCCGTTGTGCCCGAGGATGACGGAGAGTTCGACGGGGCGGCGCGGATCGCTGAGGTTCCACAGGATCACCGACCGGTCGTAGCTGACCGTGGCGAGCAGCCGTCCGTCCGGGCTGAACGCCGCGTCGAGCGTCCACGAGGTGTGCCTGGCCAGGGTGGCGAGCTTCACCGGATGGGAACGCGCGGAGATGTCCCACAGCTGGACGAGGTTGTCGGCACCGGTCGAGGCCAGCAGGCGCCCGTCCCGGCTGATGTCCATACCGAGCGCCGACTGCGTGTGCCCGTCGAGCACCGTCGCCGTCGCGGCGGCGAAGGAGGTGCGCAGCCCGGCGCGGGCCTCCCACACCGGGCTGATGCGGTAGGCCGCCAGGGACAGCCGGGCGGCCAGGTCCGCATCAGAGTTGCGGACGGCCTCGGCGGCCAGAGCGACGCGAGCGGCCGTCTCCTCCCGGCTCGGCCGCCGGTCACTGCCGGTGGTGAGCGCGAATGGCATGAGGGCCGCGATGAGCAGGACCGCGAGGACCGGGGCGGCCAGCAGCGCGACGCGGCGCCAGTTCCACCGGCCGCGGTCCCGTGCCGACGGGTCGACGGGCGGCCCGGCGCCGACCGGCTCGCCCGAGGCAGACCCGCCCGGATCAGGGTCGACGGGCGTGAAGCCCCGGTTCGCCCTGCCTCCGGTCGCCGCTAGCCCGGTGGGTTCGTCCCCGGTCTCGTCACGACCCGCGCCGGGCGGTCCCTCCAACTCCGCCTCGGTGGGCGGATCCGATCTCTGTCCGGGCGCGGAGCGGTCCGGGTCGGTCCGTTGCGGGGGCGCGGGCATCGATGCCCCGGCACGGATGACGCGGGTCACCTCCGGGTCGGGATGCGTGGTCGGGCCCATTCCGACCAGACGCAGGAACAGTTCCTGGGCACTCGGCCGGGTGGCCGGGTCCTTGCGCATGGCCTCTTCGACGATCGGCCGCAGGGCTGGAGCGAGACCGTCGAGCAGTGGTTCGCGGTGTACGACGCGGTAGAGCTGCACCGGCGTCGGCCCGTCCCCGAAGGGGAAGGAGCCGGTGCCCGCATAGGTCACCAGGCCACCCCATGCGAAGACGTCCGCCGCCGCCGTCACCGGCTCGCCGTTGGCCTGCTCCGGGGCCATGAACGCCGGTGTACCGATCCGCTGGATCTCCTGGCTGAGCATCGTCGGGGCGTCCAGCGCCCGGGCGATGCCGAAGTCGATGACGCGGGGGCCCAAGGCTGAGAGCAGCACGTTGGACGGCTTGAGATCACGGTGTACGAGGCCGGCGCCGTGGATGGCGGTCAGCGCCGCGGCCACGCTGACCGCGACGCGCTCCAGGTCGGCCGACCGCAGTGGGCCGGCCGCGGCCACCGTCTGGGCGAGGGTGAGGCCGTCGATGTACTCGGTGATGAGGTAGGGCCGCCCGCCCGGCGGATCGACGACATCGAGTACCTCGGCGGTGCAGAAGCGGGCGACCCGGCGCGCGATGTCGGCCTCCCGGCGGAACCGGGCCCGGAACTCGGGCACCCGGGCCAGGTCAGGTCGAATGACCTTGACCGCGACGAGCCGGCCGGCGTACTCGGCGACGTCCGGCCTGCTCCGCCCGAGGAAGACGGTCCCCATCCCGCCCTCCCCGAGGCGCCCCAGCAGCGTGAACTGGCCCAGTTCGGTCGGGTCGCTGCTGTCGAGGGGCTCCATGGGCGGTGCCGTCAGACCGCTGCCGCCCACCGGGTCGAAGTCCGGCGCCGAGGGTGTCCCCCGTCCCGACCGAGCGACGGGCCCGGAGGGCGTCTCGGGCGCCAGGGGGTTCGCCCCGGAGGCGGGGCCGGGTGGAGCGGGCGATGCGGACGGGGGCGCCACCGTCCGCGCGTTGCCCGTCTCCCGCTTGCGGCGCAAGACCCCTCCCGAACCGAGATGGTTGACATCGCGGATCCTATGCGCCTCCGAATCACCATCCGAGGCCCCCGAGCTCCGATGCGCAGCGCCGCCGTGGCCGGTTGCGCCTTGTCCGAGGCTCGGGATTCAGTGTGACTCTTCGTGAGTGAACGCGCACGATGGTCGGATGGTTTCCGGTTCCTTGTCGGCGATGCCGGATCAGGGGGAGTGCGGAGGCCCTGCGGCGGAGGGGCCCTGGCCGGTGGGCTCCGGGCCCGTACCGGCCGCCGGGCCCGAGCCGGTGACCGCCTTCGAGCCGGTGGTGGCATCCGGCGCGGCGGCGCGCCGCGGCCGTTCCGGCGACGGCAGGTGCGACGGGTACGGCGCGAGCGGTGGAGCCGGTCGCTGTCCCGTCGATGGTGACCGTCCCTTTGACGGGGCCGGACCGCCGGTGACAAGGACCCCGATGCAGCAGGCCAGGGCCGCCACGGCGAGGACGCACACCGCGCCGGCAAGCCATTTCGGGGTGCCCTCCGACCACGGTGCCCACGCCGCCATCGCGTCCCACGCGTCGCCGAGGTCGCCGCCCTCGAGTTGCCAGAAGTGCGGAAACACCATCGAGATCGCCCAGGCCTGCAGGGTGGTCGCGCCGGCCAGGAAGAGCAGCGGCATGATCCGGGAGAGATGGCGGCCGGTCGCCGCCGCGCCCATCCCGACCCCGATCGCCAGCGACGCCAGGCCCGCATACAGGTAGCGGCCGGAGATCCCGCTGACGTGGAAGTACCTGTCGAAGTTCTTCGCGGACTGCAGGGTCATCAGGCCGAACAGCGCCCAGGTAGGCCAGAGCAGGAACAGCAGGTCCACCCGGATGCGTCCGGTCCGGGCCCGGATGAGGGCGAGGGCGAAGAAGACGATGACGACGGCGGTGCCCGTGCGCACCGGGACCGTCGTCAGGTTGACCTCGAACCATCCGAAGGATCCCCACCAGCGCAGGATCGTTCCGTTGATCAGCAGCTCGGTGTAGGCACCCCAGTCGTCGCTCAGATACTGGCCGAGGGGGAATCCCGGCGTCTCCGGTTGGAAGGTGCCGTAACGGACGATGTTGACGATCCACCACCAGCCGCCGAGCGCGATCGCCAGCGCGCCGCCGAGCAGCAGTTGGCGCCAGGGCACGCGAAGCGCGGAGGCGGGTGGTCCCGTGGGTCCGGCCTCGGCGAGCAGGAAGGGCTCCGTCTCGGTGGGGTGAGAGCCGGTTGCATGTGGGCTGGTTGTGCGGGGGTCGGCGGGGGGGTAAGGGGCGGCCGGGTAGGGGGCGATGGCGGCCGGTCCGGTCGCCGCCACGGCGGCCGCTGGTCCCTGCGCCCACGGAGCCCGGGCGTCGCGTTGGGCCCGGCCCCAGGCGACGAGGTAGGCCAGCGCCGCCATGGGGACCAGCATGATCGCCAGTGACTTCGTCAGAAGGGCGAGGCCGACGAAGACCCCCGTCCAGGCCGCGGTGCGCAGGGAGGTGTCCCCGCGCAGCACGTAGACGATCGAGACCGTGGCCAGGCCGCTGGTCAGAACCAGCAGGTTGTCGTTGTTGACGCTGGATCCGATGTGGGTGAGCTGGGGGATCCCGAGCGGTACCAGGGCGGCACAGATCCCCGCCACCCGGCTGCCACCGCTGAGCCGGTTCGCCCCGGCCCAGGCGAGCAACGGCAACGGCGCGACCATTGCCACGCTGACCAGGCGCAGGATCCCGATGATCTCGTCCCAGCGCAGGTGGTCGCCACCGCCGGGGACGGCCTTGAGAATCATGGCGTCAACCCAGTAGTACAGCGGGGGATGCTGCACGAGCTGCTGGATGCCACCCTTCGGCGCCGGCGTCCGGTCCAACTCCTCCCAGCTGGGACGATCGTGGCGGGGGACGGCGTCGGCCGCGGTGAACGGGCCGGCTGACAGGTCGCGGGGCCGCTCCTCGGATCCGTAGGGGGCGGCCATGATCGCCCCTACGCCACCTTGCGTCACGATCGCACGGCCCGGATGCGGCCAGCCCTTGCCCTCGACGAGCCGCATCACAGCGTCCACGTGGTTCGGTTCGTCGGGCGCATGGTATTGCGGCATCATCACCGACCAGCCGGCCAGCAGCGCGGTGAAGAGCAGAGTGATCACCCAGATGGCCGCAGGGGTGGTGCGGAGAATCCCCCACGGCCGGAAGCGCGTCCCCATCGGGAACACGTCTCCGCCGGCCTTGGCGTCGGCGCGGGCCGTTGCGGTCGAATCCACAGAGTCACCCACGAGTGGCAGAGTCCCATCGGACGAAGGTGGAGTCATGCTACGGACCCCCGATTCCCCGTCGGCATCATGGGTGCCCTCCTCCCGTCAGCCCTGGTCGCGCACGGTGGTGCGGGTGCTTCCGGGCGGGTGTCCAGACCGTTGTCGCGGTGTTCCCGGACCGGCGGTGTTCCCGGACTGGCGGCAATGCCATTTCCGCTAAGTTGATCAAGCTGCGGTCTGGGG
>NZ_CDWTNB010000017.1:0-36886 GCF_977947065.1 Frankia sp. CgJB1 | reverse complement strand
CGGTGACCATGCTTCCTGCCGACAGCGCAGACCCGTGGTCGGGCTTCACCCGATTCCGTCGTCTCGGTCACATAATAAAGTTGTCGGATCGCGCCCCCGCGGATGCCGACATGTGCAACCCGGATCAGGCTACTCGGTACCGCATCAGGATCGCCGGTATGTCGTCCAGCCGTTGAGCGTCAACCGGTCGACGAGCTCGTCCGCGGCCGTCGGGTCCACCGCGAGCTCGACGATGCCGGCGGGTGCGTCGAGGCTGTGCTCGAAGGGCCCGACATCCTCGATGTTGATCTGCCACTGGCTGATGAAGCCGACGAGCGCGGCGAGCTGGCCAGGTCGGTCATCGAGCACGACCCCCACCCAGCCCCAGGACTGCGCCGGGGCGCCGGGCTTGCGCGGAAGCAGCGCACGGCCGGCCTGGCCGCACCGCATGAGCCGGGAGACCGCGGCGGTGACCTCGTCACCGGAACCGGTGTCGAGGACGCCGGCGAGCGCGGTGAGCTGGGCGCCGAGGGAACGTACCCGCTCGGCGATCGGGCCGCGGTTACCCTCGATGATCCCCGACCACAGCTCGGCGTCGCTGTCGGCGAGCCGGGTGGTGTCGCGGAACCCCTGCCCGACGAAGGGCACGTCCCGTTCCGGCAGCCCGACGAGCACCCCCGCGAGCGCGCTCGCGACGATCTGGGGCACGTGGGAGACCGACGCCATCGCCGCGTCGTGACGCTGCGGGGTGGTCCGCACCGGCGTGGCCCCGCAGGCGAACGCCAGCGCCACCGTGGCGTGCACCGCGGCCGACCCGGTGTGCGGGACGGGACAGACCGCCCAGACCCGCTCGGCGAACAGGTCCGCCCGGGCGGAGACGGCCCCGTGCCGTTCCCGGCCGGCGATGGGGTGGGCTGGGCACCACGTCGTGAGGTCGCAGCCGAGCTGGACTCCCTCGACCAACGGTCGGACCTTGACGCTGCCGGCGTCGCTGATCGTGTCCGCGAGGCCGGAGCGGGCCAGGGCGCGTACCTGGGCCGCGACACTCGGCAGCGGGGTGGCGACGACCGCATGATCGACCCGCTCCCCCGCCCACGGCCGCCCGGCCCCCATCTTCTCGGCAAGCGCAACCTGTGCCTCGTCCATGTCGCGGAGCAGGACCTCGATGCCCCTTGCCGACAGCGCGAGACCGATACTGGTCCCGATCAGGCCCGTGCCGACGACCCCGACCCGGCGCAGGCGCGGAAGGCATGCGACATCCCATCCCGACCCGACCATGGCCTTGAGCCTAAAGCCTCGAGCCTAGAGACCGACGCGGTGATACAGGGTGCCGATCTCGTGACGGGTGAGGTGACGGGCCCGCCCAGCGCGCAGGGTTCCCAGCGACACCGCCCCGAACCGGGTGCGCACCAGCCGATGTACCGGGTGGCCGACGGCGTCCATCATCCGGCGGACGACGTGCTTGCGCCCTTCGTGCACAACGACCTCGACCATCACCCGTCCGTTCGCGTTGTCGACGACGCGCGCCGAGTCCGCGCGCACCGGGCCGTCGTCGAGTTCGACCTCCGCGCGCAGCTGGCGCAGGACGTCGCGGCGCAGCAGACCGGACACCTCGACGAGGTAGGTCTTGGGGACGGCGAACGAGGGATGGGTGAGCCGGTGTGCGAGCTCCCCGTCGTTGGTGACGAGCAGCAGCCCCTCGCTGTCGGCGTCGAGCCGGCCGACGTGGAACAGCCCGCCGCCGAACTCCATGAGCAGATCCGCGATCGTCGGCCGGCCCCGGTCGTCCGACATCGCCGAGAGCACCCCGCGCGGCTTGTTCAACGCCAAGTGGACCAGGCCCGCCCTGGTGACGATCCGCTCACCGTCGACCTCGATGAGGGCGGTTTCGGGATCGACCCGGCGGCCCTGCTCGCGCACCACGGTGCCATCCACCCGGACCCGACCGGCAGCGATCAACTCCTCGCTGTGCCGGCGGGAGCCCACCCCGGCGGCAGCCAGCACCTTCTGCAGCCGGATGCCCTGGTCCTGGGGCTCGTCCGGGCGGTCACCGGTACTCATGACGGGAACCTGGTGCTCATGACGTAACAATGTCATCAATCTCATCGAGACCGGGCAGCAGGGGGGCGAGCGGCGGCAGTTCGTCGAGCCCGCGCAGCCCCATCCGTTCGAGAAAGTAGTCGGTGGTGCCGTAGAGGATCGCGCCGGTCTCCAGATCGTGCCCTACCTCCTCGACCAGGCCGCGGGCGGTGAGGGTGCGGATGACTCCGTCGGCGGAGACACCCCGCACCGCCGAGATCCGCCCCCGGCTCACCGGCTGCTGGTAGGCGACGACGGCCATGGTCTCCAGCGCAGCCTGCGACAGCCGGGCCGATTGGCCGGCGAGCACGAAGCGCTCGACCCAGGGGGCGCACTCGTCCGCAGTGTAGAAGCGCCAGCCGCCACCGGTGTGCCGCAGCCGGAAGCCGCAGCCGTCGCGGGCATACTGCTCGGCGAGCTGCGCGAGCAGCCGCTCGACCTCCAGCGCCGGGGCGCCGAGGCCGGTCGCGAGCTCCGCGACGCCGACCGGCTTCTCCGCGACCATGAGGACCGCCTCAAGCAACGCACCCAGCGGCGGCCGGGCCTCCCCGGCAGTCCCAGTCACGACGCCACCTCCCGCGACTCCTCCTCCGCGTCCCCACCGTACCGATCAGATCCGAACAGCCCGTGGCCGATCGGCGGGGCGTCGGCCTCGACCGCCGGATCCAGGGCGATCCAGCGCACCGTCAGCTCACCGAGCGGGACCTGCTGGTCGAAGGAGATCCGGCCCTCGCGGAAGAGCTCCAGCAGCGCCAGGAACCGGGCCACCACCTCGATGGTCTGCCGGCAGCCGACGCACAGCATCCCGAAGGTCGCGGTGCCCACCTCACGCAGCATCGCGATGACGGCGAGCATATGCTCCCGCACGCTGATCCGGGGCAGGTGCACGTGATCGGTCGCGACCAGCGGCGGCGGCAGCGGCTCACGCAGCCGGGCCGCGAGCGCCACGAGCTCCGTCGGGCCGATGCCAATCTGGACCTCCGGCAGCGCGGCGGCGTAACGGGGCTCCAGGGGTACCGCCCGGGGGGTATGGCGCGCCTCCAGGGCCATGAGGCCGGCGAAGAGCGCCGCAGCCTCCTTGTACGCCTTGTACTGCAGTAGCCGGGCGAAAAGCAGGTCGCGGGCCTCCAGCAGGGCCAGGTCCGCCGACTCGTCCTCGGACAGGGCACCCGGCAGCAGCCGGGCCGCCTTCAGGTCGAGCAGGGTCGCCGCGATCACCAGGAACTCGGTGGCCTGGCCGAGGTCGAACTGGTCCCCCAGCCGCCGGATGTGCGCGACAAACTCGTCGGTGACCTGGGAGAGCGCGACCTCGGTCACGTCGAGGCGATGCTTGGCGATGAGCGAGAGCAGCAGGTCGAAGGGGCCGGTGAAGTTGTCGAGTTCGACGACGAAGGTCTCCGTGCGCCCACCACGACCCGTCGGCACGCCGGTACGCGGGGCGGCCCTCCCGTCGGCCTGGTCGGCCGGAGCGGCTCGAGACCGGGTCATGGCGCCACGCTACGCCCCGGCCGTCGGCGTGATCATCATCACCCCAGATTGAGGCCTATCAGCGAGGCGAGTCCCCGCAGCAACGGGCCGATGAGCTGGCCGATGACCGAGGGGAATCCGACGAACAGCACCGGCAGCAGCAACAACGCCAGCAGGATGCCCAACCCGATGTTGCGCTCGGCTAACTGGTACCGGGCTTTGCGCCAGCCTGCCGTGGTCGGGCCGAGCAGGAACAGCAGCCGCCCGGCGTCTGTCGGGGGGACCGGGATCAGGCTGACGATGAACATCGACCCGAACGTGACGGCCATCCACAACGCGAGCTCGGCACCGAAGCTGTTCGGCACCGTCACCTCGGTGACGCGGTCACCGAGCCGCACCAGCCCCGGCTCGCCGAGCGGCTGGAACACCGCCAGGGTTGCCAGGGCGAGCAGGAGATACGCCAGCGGTCCGGCCAGGACGGCGGCGGCCACGTGGAACCGGCGCCGCCGCCACACGTCGTTCATGGGCACCGACTCGGCCCAGCCGTAGCCGACGACGAAGACAGCGACTCCGCTGAACGGGCTGAGCCGGTCCTTCAGGCCCGTCGTCAGCCACCCCGAGCGCATCGGGGTCGGGTCACGGACTAGCCGGGCCACGAGCACCTGGGCGGCGTCGTGGGCGAAGATCCCGATGAGGAAGGCGAGGAGGATCCCGAGAAGCGCCGCGGGTTCGGCAAGGTGGAACAGCACGTCGCTACCTTTTCGCCCCGATCGCCCCGTTGTCTCGGTTCAGCCGACGGCCGGCGGCGTGTCGTGCCGGACCATCAGTTCCCGGGCGAGTCGCCGGTAGCCAGCAGCCCCCACCGACGTCGGGGCGTAGGTGGTGATCGGCTCGCCGGCCACCGTGGTCTCCGGGAACCGAACCGTCCTGTTGATCACAGTGTGGAACACCTCGTCCGGGAACCGTTCGACGACCCGGGCCAGCACCTCCCGGGCATGCAGGGTGCGGGCGTCGTACATGGTCGCCAGAATACCGGCGAGCTCCAGGCGTGAGTTGAGCCGCTCGCGCACCTTGTCAATGGTCTGCAACAGCAGCGCCACTCCCCGCAGCGCGAAGTACTCGCATTCCAGCGGGACGATGACGGCGTCCGCCGCCGTCAGCGCGTTCACGGTCAGCAGGCCGAGCGAGGGCTGGCAGTCGACGAGGATGACGTCGTACTCGTCGAGGATCGGCGCCAGCGCGCGGGCGAGGCTGTGCTCGCGGCCGACCTCGGTGACCAGCAGCACCTCCGCGGCGGACAGGTCGATGTTGCTCGGCAGCAGGTCGAGCCCGTCGACCTGGGTCTCGACGATCACCTCGCGGACGTCGGCGTCCCCGCCCAGCAGGAGGTCGTGCACCGTCAGGTCGAACTGCATCGGGTTGACGCCGAGCCCGACCGACAGCGCACCCTGAGGATCGAAGTCGACGAGGAGTACCCGCCGGCCGTACTCCGCGAGCGCGGCACCCAGGTTGATCGTGCTGGTGGTCTTGCCGACCCCGCCCTTCTGGTTGCACATCGCGACGATCCAGGCAGGACCGTGCGACGCCAGCGGGGGCGGGACGGGAAACGACGGCAGCGGCCGCCCGGTGGGCCCGGGCTCGCCCACCCCCGCATCGACACTCTCACCGCCGGCCTCGAGCCGCCCGTCCTCGGACAGGCGAGGATCACCGACCGTCACCTCCCCGTAGAAGCGGCGGGTCGGTGAGGCGACGGACGACGTGTCGGTGAAACGGACCACTGAGGGGTTGCTCCTTCTACAAAGAGCAGAAACGGACCGGTAGGAGCGTACCGACACCGACCCGTTCTCGGTGGCGCCGGGTGGCCGTAAAGCGGCGTGTCGCGCCATGAGCGGCGTGACCACGTTGGACGGACCCCACCTGTGTTGGACGGACCCCACCTGTGTTGGACGGAGCCCACCAACGGAGGTAGGAAAGTCAGACATCGGGGTGACCGCTCCGGTTCGACGAGGGATTCATCTCTCCGACCAGTGCTCGAGGAGACTCGAGGAGAAGGGATCCGGGATGAGCGCGCAGACGGTGGAAGCGGTGGTGGCCCGGGAGAAGGGCGCCGCGGTCTCGCTGGAGCAGATCGTTGTTCCAGATCCGGGTCCGGGCGAGGCACGGGTACGGGTGCGCGCCTGCGGCGTATGCCATACCGACCTGCACTACCGCGAGGGCGCGATCAACGACGACTATCCGTTCCTGTTGGGGCACGAGGCGGCCGGCACCGTCGAATCGGTGGGCGAGGGCGTGGTGGGTCTGGCCCCCGGTGACTACGTGGTGCTGGCCTGGCGGGCCCCCTGCGGAACCTGCCGGGCCTGTCGGCGCGGCATGGCCTGGTATTGCTTCGACTCCCGCAACGCGCGAAATTCGATGACCCTGGCGGACGGGACGCCGCTGGCGCCGGCGCTGGGCATCGGTGCGTTCACGCCGCTGACCCTGGTCGCCGCGGGCCAGTGCGTGCTGGTGGACCCCGCGGCCCGGCCAGAGGCGGCCGGGCTGATCGGCTGCGGGGTGATGGCCGGTTTCGGTGCCGCCGTGAACACCGGCAGGGTCACCCGGGGTGAGACGGTGGCAGTGATCGGCTGCGGCGGGGTCGGCGACGCGGCGATCGCCGGCGCCTCGATCGCGGGAGCACGGAAGATCATCGCGGTCGATGTCGACGACCGGAAGCTCACCTGGGCCCGACACTTCGGTGCCACCGATGTCGTGAATGCCACGGCAGGCGATCCGGTGGCGGCCATCCGGGCGCTCACCGACGGCTTCGGCGCCGATGTGGTCATTGAGGCGGTGGGCCGCCCGGAGACCTACCGCCAGGCCTTCGACGCCCGCGACCTGGCGGGACGGCTGGTCCTGGTGGGTGTACCCGACCCGGCGATGACCGTGGAGCTGCCGCTCGCCGAGGTCCTCGGCCGCGGCGGTCACCTGTCGTCGTCCTGGTACGGCGACAGCCTGCCGAGCCGCGACTTCCCGATCCTCATCGACCTCTATCGCCGGGGCCGGCTCGACCTCGACGCCTTCGTCACCGAGACCATCGGGATCGGCGACGTCGAGGAGGCGTTCACCCGGATGCAGCGCGGCGACGTGTTGCGCAGCGTCGTCATCCTCTGAGTCGTCGTTCACCGGGCCGCCATCTACTGAACCATCGTTCACTGAACCTTTGTTTAGTGGCGAGGTTCGTCGGCGGCGGGCCCATCCGGAGCCGGGAACCGCCGGATACGGTCGACCCCACCGGGTGCACCGCCGTCCGACGGCACCCGCGACACGCGCAGCGGGCAGCGGGCAGACCGATCGGGTCGAGGAGGGGACGCAATGATCGTCAATACCGGGCTTCGGGTGGATCGGGTGATCACGCGCGGCGACTTCACGCTCGACGGTCAGTCGTTCACGGTCGACAACAACGTCTGGCTCGTGGGAAACGACGACGAGGTACTGGTCATCGACGCCGCGCACGACCCGTCGGTGATCGCGGCGGCCATCGGCACCCGCGTGGTCACATCGATCATCGCTACGCACGGTCATAACGACCACATCAATGCGGCGGCGGAGCTCGCGGACCTGGTCCGGGCGCCCATCGCGCTGCACCCCGCCGACGTGGTGCTGTGGAAGGCGATCTATCCGCACCGGGCGCCCGACCGTGCGCTCGCGGACGGACAGCTCATCGGCCTGCCCGAAGGTGGCGCGCTGCGCGTCCTGCACACCCCGGGCCACTCTCCCGGCGGGATCTGCCTGTTCGGGGAGATCAACGGCGACCCGGTCCTGTTCAGCGGCGACACACTCTTCCGCGGGGGTCCCGGGGCGACCGGGCGGTCCTACTCCGACTTCCCGACCATCCTGGCCTCGATCCGTACCAGGCTGCTCACCCTGCCCGCGCACACCGTCGTGCACACCGGTCACGGCGACGACACGACCATCGGTGAGGAGGGTGTCGACTACGACGACTGGGTGAGCCGCGGCCGCTGACCGGCCGCTTCCCCGCATCACCGCCCGGTGCGCACACCGGGCTAGGGTCGGCCCGCAGTGCGCCGGGTGCCGGTGCTCTGCCCACGACGCGCCGCCCACATCGGGGAGACGATCGCGACCAGCGCGACCGCGACACCAACCTGCAGGATGTGCCGGATCCAGTCGAAGCCGCCGGTGTGGCGCACGCCGAGCGCGCTCGCGATCACGTTACCCACCAGCGCGCCGATGATGCCGAACCCGACCGTCAGCCAGAGTGGGATGTTCTGCCGACCCCGGACGATCAGACGGGCCAGAAGACCGATCACCAGACCGGCCAGAACGATCCAGAGAATTTGGAACACCGGGCACCCCCAGAGCGTGAGTCTGCCTCCTCTTCGTCTCCATGAACCCGGCCGTACAAACACCGCGGGCACCCGACCTGCACCGGATGCACAAACCTTCCTTATTTAGTTTTTTCCTGAAAAATAGGCCCAACCCGGCGGAACACCACCGGTCCGTCAACGCGGAAGATCCCGGGCGTCGACGGCCCGCAGATTGATGTTCACGAATCCCTGGTGCATTCCGGGTACCAGGTCGACCCAGAAATAACCACGCAGCCGGTAGGAACCCTGCACGTAGCCGAAGGAAGCACCGCTGTGCGCCATCTCGGCAAGGCGGTACGTGCTCCCGAAGCACTCCTTCCCCGGCTCGAAGCCGGGCGGCTCCCCCGGCCCGAGCGCCCCGCACGCGTCGAAGAGGGTGAAGTTGGGCCGGTTGTCCCCCCCAAAGTCCGGTCCGGGGTAGAAGGCCCCTTCGTTACCCTCGGCGAGGGTGGAGATGTCGAGGAAGACGATCTGGGTGTCGTGGGCGGCGACGAAGCCGGTGAACGCCTTGGCCTGCATGAGCTGGCCGACCGTGCCCCGGAATCCGGGGATCGGCCGCCCCGACGACAGGCCGGCAGGAGGAACGATGACAGAGGGTGAGGGCGCGGGGAGCCCCGGTGGCCCAGGAGTATGTCCCGATCGGGCCGGGACGTCGTCACGCGACGACGGGGTGAGTGGCACGCCGTGCGGGCCGGGCCCCGGTTCCCCGGCCGTCGCCTGGGAACTGGCGGCCGTCCCGGGGGCCTGCGGACCGAGGTCGCCGGCGGCCTCGGAGGCGCTCAGGGCGGCCAGGCCCGCGAGTGTCGCGGCCAGGGCAGCCAGACCCGCGGTCCGGCGCGGGTGACGCCGGGCACGGGCCCGCCGGCCGGACAGGGGCCGCTTCGCCCCGGCGGGAGCTGCCCCGGCGGAAGCGGCCGCATCATGATCACCGTCAGCCGGCCGGCCACCGGCCTGATCGTCATCCTCGCCGAGCGCGGACCCGCCGACCTGCCCGGACTCGCCGACCTGCCGAAGCTCGCCAGCCTGCCCGGGGTCCCCCGCCGGATCACCGGTCCCGCGTGGCGCCCGGCCCGCTGTCCCCGCACCGTTTGTCCCCGCACCGTCGCCCACTCGCACCCACGCGCCGGCGCTCTCCGGCGCATCGAGGCGAATCTGCGTCTTGGCGTCATGGGTATCCTCCTCCGCGGCCGGCAGAAGGCTCCTCATGCGGGTCGTCACCGGTGGGGCGAGCCAGGCGTCCCGCAGTATCCGGCGTGTCTCGCGCTCCGGGTCGCCAGTAGACCCGATCAGCACGCGCAGCAACGCGTGGGCGCTCGGCCGGGCCATAGGCTCCTTGAGCAACGCCGCGCGGACCGCTGGGCGCAGGGCCAGCGGAACATCCCCGGTGTCGGCCTCGTCGTGGACCACCCGGTACAGCAGCGCGTCGGGCCGGCCGGTCCCGAAGGGGGGTCGCCCCGACGCGGCGAACAGTACCGTCAGGCCCCAGGCGAAGACGTCCGCCGGCGGGCCGATCTCGCCGCGTCCGGTGACCTGCTCCGGGGCCATGTAACCCGGGCTGCCCAGCAACACCCCCGTCCTGGTCGCGGCCGTCGCGTCGACCGCCGCCGCGATGCCGAAGTCGATCACTTTCGGGCCGTCCTCGCTGAGGATCACGTTGCCCGGTTTCAGGTCCCGATGGACGATGCCGGCGTCGTGGATGGCCTTCAGGGCCTCGGCGAGCCCGGTCGCCAGCGCCATGACGACCGGCATGGTCAGCGCACCCCGGTCGGCGATCGCCTCGGCGAGGCTTTGGCCGTGGATGTGCTCGGTTGCCATCCACGGATCCTCGGCGTCGGGATCGGCATCGACCAGCCTCGCGGTGCAGGCACCGTCGACCGCCCGGGCGGCCGCGACCTCGCGACGGAACCGGCTGCGGAACTCGGGATCGGCCGTGAAGTCCGACCGGATCACCTTGAGGGCGACCGGCCCTCCGGTCTCGTCGTCGATGCCGAGGTAGACGACTCCCATACCACCGGAGCCGAGCCGCGCGGTGAGCGTGAACCGGGCGATCCGCTCCGGATCGCCAGAGCGCAGCGACATCGCCGGCACCGCGCCCTCCTTTCCGCCGAGCTTTCCGCCGCGAGCCGACCGACAGCCGGCGAGGGTTGGCCGCCGGGGCCGACCGCCGCTCCGAACGTTCCGACGCAGTGGCCGAGGCAACGGTCGATGGAGCATCCCGACAGACCCGGAGGCCACGCCCACCGTGCCAGCTACATCTGTGACGGATCTGTGACGGAGATGTGACGGTTCGTGCGGTCGAATCACGGCGAGCAAACGAGTCCCGCCCGTGAGCGGATTCCGAGATTCCGAGATTCGAAGACCAGGAGATTCGAAGATCAGGAAATGGTCTGATGTTCGCGCAGCCGGATCAGGTCCGGATCCTGCTCGATCGCCTGGATGTCCTCGGCCCGGGCATGGGTGACAAAGTGCTCCAGGGGCACTTCGACGAACAGCCCTCGGGCCCGGACCGCGACCCGTCCGGTAGGGCTGTTCAATCGTCCCTCGCCACTGGCGTAGACCCGCCGGCCGAGCACGCCCTCGACCCGCGCCCTCAGGTGCAGGACGGTGCCCACGGGTACCGGCCGCAGGAAGTCCGTCTCCAGCCGGCCGGTCACCAGGCTGGTCCGGGTCAGATGCCCGAGCGCACCCAACGCCTCGTCGAGGGCGCAGCTGAGCAAGCCACCATGGGCGAGGCCCGGCGCTCCCTGATGATGCTCGGTCACCTCGAACGTCGCGCACAGCGCGAGGCCGGCATCGGCGTCGACCCGTAGGTGCAGTCCGTGGGCGGACTGGTCACCGCAGGCGAAGCACCGCACGTAGTGGGACGGCAGCACGGTGCCGGGCGCCGGTGCGTTCGCTGGGCGTGGCGGGAGTTGTGCTCCCGGTGGCAGATCTGTTCGCAACGACGTCACGACCCGGACTGTACCGACGCGGTGAGATCCGCCTGGCATCTTGCCGACGTGCCTTCCACCAACCGGCTACACCAACCGGCTACCGGCCGACCCGCGGCCGAGGACTCCGCTCAGCTACCGGTGGCCGGCCGCGCGACGCAGGTGGCGCAACTCGCGGCGCAGCCTGATCTGAGGAATGACACCGATGAGTAGGCCGACGACGAGACCGGCGGCGGCCGAGGCGGCCAGTGCACCCGCGACCGACATCTGCCTGGTCGAACCGAACAGCCAGATGCTCACGCGCGCGTCGTTCTGCACGACGAAGACCACGACGGCGATCGCGATGAGCAGCACCAGCACGGTGATCGCATAGGTGGTGTAGGCAACCCCGCGACGCGACGGCCGGGCCCCGCCGGTGGGCGCACCCGGGACGCCGGGAGAATCCGGTCCGCCCGGGTGGGCCGGCTGGTGCGGAACGGGCGCCACGGCACCCGGACCAACCGGAACCTGGCCGGCAGGCGTTCCGGAAGGCGAGGCCGCGGGGGTCTGCCCGGCCGCCGCCGGCGCCGCGGGCGCGGGCGGAACGGCGGGCGGAGAGGCCGTACGCCTCGCGTTGCCGAAGCCTCGGCCCGGCTGCTTCGGTCCCGTCATGATCGTCCTGTTCCTCGATCCGCCGCCATACCGCCCGATCGGCCGGCTCCGCGCACCGACAGCCCGATCAGCCCTACGCCCAGGAAGCGTAGACCGGGAAGCACTCTATACTGAAGGAAGCGGACGAGTTGGCCGGGCGGCCGCGTCGGTGCCGGCTCGTCCGGCGTCGCCGAGGAAAGTCCGGGCTCCACAGGGCAGGGCGGTGGGTAACACCCACCCGGGGTGACCCGCGGGACAGTGCCACAGAAAACAGACCGCCGGTGCCGGTTCCGGCGCCGGTAAGGGTGAAACGGTGCGGTAAGAGCGCACCAGCGCCCAGGGTGACCTGGGCGGCTCGGTAAACCCCGCCCGGAGCAAGGTCAGAAGGCCCGTAGCCGCGAGGCCGCGGACCGCGCAGGCGTTCGAGGTTCGAGGGCTGCCCGCCCGAGCCTGCGGGTGGACCGCTAGAGGCTGCCGGCAACGGCAGCCCGAGAGAGATGGTCGCCGCCGACGAGCCGTGAGGCTAGCCGGTACAGGACCCGGCTTACAGGCCACCTCGTCCGCCTCAGCGGCCCGACCACTCCCCGGTTTGTACAATCTGGGGATGAGCGAGATGCCGATCAGCGAGGCACGCGACCACCTCGGCGAGATCGTCTCCAAGGCGGAGCACGCCCATGAGCGGATCGTCCTGACCCGTCACGGCCGCGCGGTCGCGGCAGTGATCTCCATAGAAGATCTCCGTGAGCTGGAAGCGGCGGAGGACGAAGCGGATCTCGCCGTCGCCCGAGAGGCGCTGGCCGCCGAGGAGCCTCGCGTACCCCACGCCGACGTCCTCGCCGAGTTCGGCCTGAACTGACGTGGCGCACACCGTCGAGTGGACGACTGCGGCGCTGCGAGAGCTGCGTAAGCTCGACGCCTCCACCACTCGACGGATCCTGATCGCGATAACACGACTCGCGGCGGAACCCCGCCCCTCGGGGGCCCGGGCCATCACCGGCCAACCCAGCAGGATACTGCGGATCAGAGTTGGTGAATACCGGGTGATCTACCAGGTCGACCACACCCGCATTCTCGTCACGATCGTCCACGTCGCCCATCGACGTGAGGTGTACCGGCACCTCTGACCCGAGCCGCCGCTCGGCACCCCGGAGTCGGCACCCCCGGAGCAAGGTCCAAGGGCCCGTGGCCGTCACAAGTCGCGGACCGCGGAACCGTGCCTAACCCTCCACAGTTCAGCTTCACCGAGGGTGGGGACGCTGCTCGGCCGGGGTGGGGTGGTCTCGGCGCCGGCGAAGACGGTGATGGGCCGGCTGGTCGGGGACCGGCTGGTGGCGGTGGGCCGCGCGTTACCTTCCAAGGTGCTGTCGGCCGTTACGGCCGGGCTACCCATCAGGCCCTACCCCTCCCGTTGCGAGCCGCCCCCCAGGCAGACAGCACCGCCCCGCCTGTGACTGGCGGACGGCAGATAGGGAACGCGCTCGTACAGGTCGTAGCAGGCGACCAGATGGATAGGGCCGCCGTTGGCATCGCGGAGTCGTTTGATGATGGTGGCCAGGGCGCTGGCCAAGCCGGGGCTTACAGGCCATCTCGTCCGCGTCCCTGTCTCGGCCGCCCGGCTTCACGTCCGGCAGCCGGGGCACAGCCGGCTGCTCAGACAAGAGGAGATACTTTACTCCCGCAAATGGGACGCCCCGTAAGATCGCATACACAGTGCGGCGAAGGGGCGGTGGATCAGGTGAGTGGAAGAGCGGGAAGACCAGTTCCCGGGACCGTTGTAGCGGTCAGGGAGGCACTGGCACGCGAGTTCGACGGCCTGATCGACACCAGCGACGTGACCCATCCGGATCCGGCCGAGCGGCGCCGCAAGTTCCTCTCCCGTGCGCTGGCCGCACTGGTAGCACGGGACCGCCTCGACTGTGACACAGCCGAGGCCGCCGAGATGGTCATCGATGGGCGTAACGATTTCGGTATCGACGCGATCACCGTGGCCAGGAGCGAGCCACAACTCTGGCTGATCCAGTCGAAGTGGAGCGACCGCGGCGAGGCCGGCCTCAATACCGGCGATGCGCTCAAGACACTCGAAGGACTCCGCCTGATCGACCAGCACGAGTTCGACCCCTTCAACGAGCGACTTCAGGTGCTCGCGGAACGGGTGCGTACAGTACTGCTCGACGCCGGCCGGCGTATCACCATGACGATCGTCCTGATGGGAAGCCAGGCGCCCTCGGCCGAGGTCCGGCAGAAATTCGACGACGCCGTCAAAATTTTCAACAAGCACGGCGACGTCCTGGATATCGAGTACTGTCTGGCGGCGGACATCAGGGCGATGCTCCTGCGCCGCAATGCCCCACAGCCGATCAGGCTCGTCGCCAAAATGCAGGAGTGGTTCGACCTTCGCCATCCTCTTACGGCGTATTCCGGGATCGTCGCGGCAAGCGAGATCGCCGACTGGTATACCCAGCACGGAAATCTGTTGTTCAGCAGGAACATCCGTACCAGTCTCGGTACCACAAAGATTAACAGCGATATCGTCGAGACATTGACGACGACACCCGAGAACTTCTGGTATTATAATAACGGAATCACCATACTGTGCGACAGTCTCACCTTCAATCCCTTCAGCCGTAGCACGCCGAACGGCCCAGCCGAGTTGACCCTCGACGGCGCGAGCGTCGTCGAGGGCGCGCAGACTGTCGTCGCTATCGGCGACGGGGTGAAGAAGAGCCCGGACGTGGCCGGCTGGGCTCTCGTCGGAGTCCGCGTGATTGTTCTGGGCCGGGCGCCCACCGACCTCGCGACCACCACCACCCAGACGACAAACACGCAGAACGACGTGGAGCTGCGCGACTTCGTCGCCCTGGACCAGGTACCGACCGACATCAAAGGATTCGGAATGAAATAACTTGTTCACTTCGGAGTCCTCGCGAGCCCGTGACCTGCGAAGACGCATATTGGCTTGCATTAATTACTTCATTACGAATTCAAAGACGATTTCGCTCTCACTCTCGGCAAGACCTATGTCCTCAAGCGGGGGGAGATCGATCCATCTCCCGAGGGCGGGTGCTCGGTCGTTCACGCCGCCGTCGCGCTGGCATGTGCGCATTCCTCGGTCGAGCTGGTCGTCCGCGCGAAGAAGGATTCCTCCCTGTTGTGGGAGCGGGGCGCAAAGGGCGCCTACACCCTGCTGTTCGGAAACCGCCGCCCGTCGGCGTTGCGGATCTGGCGCTGCGTGCGGACTTTCCGCGCCATCCAGCAGAACCTGCACGACACCCGCAATCATTGGCGCGGACGCGCGGAGGCCGTCGCCGAACTCGGCGATCTGCTGGTGGCGCACATCATCTTCACGCACATCACCCTGGATGGCATCGACGATCCCGACGAGGACTGGTCCACGCGACTCGATGGAGTCCCGGCGCTCGTCAGGCAGACCGTCGGCTGGCTGGTGCTACGCATCGACGAGACCTTCGGCCGGAATTCCTTCATCGGTAGCACCCTCACCAGTGCCGAGCGCTGCGAGCCACTGGTGGCGCAGGTGCTATGGGACATGAGGACCGATCGCCCGGAGCCCGTGCTGCCGGAGGACTACAACAAGCCCAAGGCGGACCGCCGCAGCCGACGTCCGAACACGGTGGGCATTCTGGTCGATGCGCGCAGAATCAGCGAGGGTACGCGGTTGGTGTTCTCGACCGCGGGGAAGCCCGAGGAACGCGCGATCGGCGGATGGTTGGCGGCGGATCCACGGCGGGCGGAGGCCACCTGGGTGAACAGCCGCTCGAAACCCCTGGTCTGGGCGGTGGACGGCCGCCAGTACGCCCCATCCGGCTTGGTGATGGAGATCTGGCGGCGGGCGGGGTGGAAGCGCGCACCCGTTTCCGTCCAAGGACCGTTGCGATGGTCGCTGCCCGATGAGGGTTCACTAGTCGAGCTGGCCGAGGCCGTGCTGCGAGCAGACGTGGTGGACTAAACGTCCGTGTCGAACCCGCGACGCGGACCACGGGATGGGGTCGCGGCGCGTCAGGCCCTTTCACACCGCAAGGTCTCAGTCGGACGAGACGGCATCGTCCGGTGTAGCGGTGGCGTCGGCGGAGCGGTTGGCCGCGAGGGCGTCTGCGATGGCGGAGAACTCGACCAGGGCGGCCTGGAGATCTCAACGATCTCACGGGCGATGACGTCGGGAGGTAGCAGGCTGTCGGCGTCGTCAAGGCTGGGGTCGCGCAGCCAGGTGATGTCGAGGTTCGCCTTGTCCCGAGCGGCCAGCTCATCGTAGTCGAACGGGCGGAACCGCTCGGACTCGGTGCGGGTGCCGCGCGGTTCCCCCGGCCGGTAGCAGGCGACGAAGTCGCCGAGGTGCTCGCGGCGCAGCGGATTCTGCTTCAACGTGAAGTGCTGGCCGACCCGCAGGTCGTACACCCACAGGGTCGCCGTCCACGGCGTGCCCGGCCGAGCCCGGCGCCTGTCGAAGAACAGCACGTTCGCCTTGACCCCGCCGGCGTAGAAGATACCGGTGGGCAGCCGCGGCAGGGTGTGGACGTCGTATTCCGCCAGCAGCCGGCGGCGGACCGTTTCCCCCGCCCCGCCCTCGAACAGCACGTTGTCGGGCACGACGACGGCGGCCCGGCCGTCCACGTCCAGCGACGACGCGATGTGCTGGACGAAGTTGAGCTGCTTGTTCGTGGTCGTCGTCCAGAAGTCCTGCCGGCTGTACGCAATATCGTCCCGGCCAGCGCGGCCGTCCTCACCGATCACGGTGATTGAGGACTTCTTGCCGAACGGCGGGTTGGCGAGGATCATCGTCGGATTCCCGCCGTACCGGCCGGCGAGCGCGTCCCCGACGTCGATGAGGGTGTTGCCGTTGGGGTGGCCGATGCCGTGCAGCAGCATGTTCATCGCGGCGAGCCGGGCGGTGCCGTCTACCAGCTCCATACCCCGGATCTTTCCGCGGCTGAAGCCGGCGCGCTGCTCCGGCGACAGCGTGGCGCCATGATGGCGCTGGATGTAGTCGGCGGCGGCCAGCAGGAAGCCGCCGGTGCCGCAGGCAGGATCGAAGACCGTGTCGTCCGGACCCGGCTGGAGGCAGTCGACCATGGCCGCGGTCAGCGCGCGGGGAGTGAAGTACTGGCCGGCGCCGGACTTGATATCCTCGGCGCTCTTGGCCAGCAGCTCCTCATAGGCGTCACCCTTCACGTCGACACCGGTCGACGACCACTCCTCCTTCTCAATCAGATCGACGATAAGCCGCTTGAGCTTCGCCGGATCCTGGATGCGGTTCTGCGCCTTGCGGAAGATCACGCCGAGCATGCCCGCCTCCTTGGCGAGATCCTCCAAGGTGTGTCGGTACGCGGTCTCCAGGTCGTCGCCGTCGTAGTCGAGCAGCTTCTGCCACCGGTCCGCGACTGGCCGCAGGGCTACGTCCGGGTTGAAGCTCCGGTAAGCCCGCTCGTGCGCCATCTTCAGGAACAGCAGGTAGGTCAACTGCTCGACGTAGTCGATGGTGGAGACGCCGTCATCGCGCAGCACGTCGCAGTAGTTCCACAGCTTCGCGATGAGCTGCCGTGCCTTCGCGCTCACCCCAGCACATCCTTGTCGTTATCGATGGCAACATCGTCGAGCGGCAGCATCGGCGCGGACACGACGGCCTCGACGGAGGCCCACTCTCCCATCGGCCGGGACGCGGTCCCCACCGCCGCCGCAGACTGCCCCTCCTGCGCCGGAAGCTTGCGTGGCCGCCGCCTCGGCGCCTTCACCGCACCCGCCCGCTCCGCCCGGATCCGCTCCAACAACACCGACGCCGACTCATCCGCCGGATCCTGCGCCACCAGCCGCCCCGTGAATGCCTCCGCTAACAACGCCTTCCGTAGCACGGTAGCCTTCGCGAGACCTCCACGCACCAGACGCTCGCCGGTGTCCAGGACACTCAGCCATTCTTCGGCTGCGCTGACCAGATCAGCCTGTGCTTCTACCGGGGGAATCGGAACGGGAAGCCGCTTGATCTGGGACAAGCTGATCGAGGCGAGGTTGACGCTCTGCCGACCATTTTTCTCGCACCAGCCCTGACCGAACTCGTTGGCATGCCAAGCGAGCAGCTTCGGATGCAGAATTCCGTCATACAGACGAACTCGAAATACATGGTTCTGGTGAATACACCCGTCGATCTGCCCGTCCCACACCCACCCACGTCCGAGCTTATCGCGGTCCCCACTTTCGTTCAGAAGAACATCGCCCGGCTGATAGAGTGAGCGCACGAGCCTTGGCTGCGGGCACCCGGATCGTCGATATCTTCGCAAGATCCAGATAACCTCGCTGCACATTCGCCACACGCAGGTACGGAACCTCAGGAAGGTCCGGGTCGGATTGCTTCTTGCCGTCCTTGGTCACCCCACCCACCACGTCGACGATCTCTCCAAGACGGCACCAGCGCCACTCCAGTGGAATCCCCGGAACATCACCGTCTACCGACACTCGATCATGAAGAAATGTGACACGTGGCGCGTCGGCCCACCGACCAACCCTGCCGAAGCACACCGCCGACAGCAACGAACTTTGCAGATGATCAATTCGCAATAATGTACGTTCCAACCCGCCTACGCCTTGCCTGATTCTCTCAAGCGACCCTTCGAGGACTGCGACAATGCGACGCTGCTCGACCAACGGAGGCACCCGGAGAGGTACACGTCGCAGCTCCCCGAGGCCAAGACGAGGTCGACCGACTCCCCTGATCTTGGACGCCGAATATCTTCGAGACTGCGGTGAGGTCAGGGCATGAAGCAGCCAACTCGGTTCGATGGAAGGGTGGGGCCGAACCCGAATACAATCGGCCTTCACGACAGCTGGTACTCCGAGATCCGGAACAATACATGCCCGAGGGAGTTCCTCACCCAGCGAGGCAGCAACGAGGTCACCCGCGTGCACTTCGTGCGCACGCAACTCCTCGAAATGATCGAGGTCTATATAAGCCTTGTCGCTGTCGTTGAAAGCACCGTCACCAATGTTCTGAAGGCGAATCACTCTGGCACCCGACGAAGTGTAGTGGCGCGAAGCCAGGTTCGACCCAAAAGGCCCGTCGGTGATGGCTCTGGGTTCTACCGCCAGCAGATCTTCCAGACAGGCCCATTCCCAGCCGGGGGGGGAGGTCCGGTCATGCGGTGAGGCCGGCGCGGAGGGTGTCGAGGACGGTGCTGGCGCGGTCATTACCGAAGGCGGCCAGGAAACCGTCCGTTCCGCCGCGTTGAGTGAACGGCCACTCGTCCAAGTCGCCGTCAGCGAAGCCCGCCGCACTCACCACGATCTCCTTGATCTTCTCCAGCCACCACGTCTGGTCGCGGGTGAACGTGACGCCGGCGTGCCGCTGCGCGGCGAGCCAGGCGGTGAACCGCTCCTCGACGACGGTCCGGTGGGGTCGCGGCTGGACGTCAACGCCCAGCTCATAGCGGATCAGCCCGATCAGATCCAATGGTCCGTAATTTACCTCCGGCTCCTCCGGCGCCAGCCCCAGCACCCGGTACGACCGCCACAGCGTAGTCGGCGACCACAGGTACGGTGGTCGGGCGATCCGCGCCGCCAGCTCGATCACCTGGGCGTACACCGGCCGCGGCCCGCCGCCGTGCTCGTAGGACGCCTCGATCAGAGCGATCTCGTCGTGGTGCTCGCGGAGGAACGCCCGCCAGGAGGTGACCTGATCGCGCGCCAGCTCGGTCCGGTCGACGCCCCCGGCGGAGAGCAGGACGTCCGCGTTCACCTCGTCGATGGTGATCTCGTGGGCGCGGCGGATCTCCAGCATGCGGGCGCGTAGGGCGGGATTGGCCGCCAGCGGGCGCACCGCCGCCTTCACCAGCTCGCGGATAGCGGACCGGCCGGGCCGGCGGCCTCGGCGTCGGCCAGCCGGTCCGGGTCGGCGGCCTGGATCAGGCTGCCGATCACGGACGTCAGCGGCGTCTGCGCGAGGGCCTCCAACTCGGTGCGTTCCTCGGCGGTGAGCTGCTGGTTGAGCCGGGCGAGCCGGGAAGCGAGTGTCGCCGTTTCCGCTGCGGTGATCTCCAGGCTGCCGGCCTTACGCAACAACGCCTCCAGGCTGATCTGCCGTTCGGTATGCCGGGTCAGTGGGGCCGCGTCCACCCGCTTCGTGTCGACGACGCCGACCGCGTCGACCAGTACGAACCGGTCCTTGGTGCGCGCGTCCGGGGTGACGCTCTGGAACTCGGTCGGGTCGATCGTCCGCGCGCCGCGCCCCTTCATCTGCTCGAAGGCGACCGGGCTCTTCGGGTTGCGCAGGAACAGCAGGCATTCCAGCGGACGCACATCCGTCCCGGTGGAGATCATGTCGACGGTGACGACGACGCGGAGCTCCGCCGAGTTCCGGAACGAGGCCAGCAGCTCCTCGGTGTTCCGTACCGAGCAGGTGATCTTCGCGGCGAAGTCGTTGCCCCGGTTGAAGACCTCCCGGATCCTGCAGACGATCTCGTCAGCGTGGTTGTCGTCGCGGGCGAACACCAGCGTCTTCGGCACCTCGGTGCGGCCCGGGAAGATCTCGGTGAACAGCCTGTCCCGGAACGTCGTGAGCACCAGGTCGAGGTTTCCCTCGCTGATGACGGATCGGCCGAGCTGGTCCGGGCCGTAGCTGAAGTCGTCGTCCAGCTCCTCGTACCGCTGCGCCCGGGTCCGCCGGTCACGGCGCGGCACGGTGATGCCGGCCTCGATGGTGTCGCCCCGCTCGCCATGCTTCGTGCGGATGCGGTAGACGTCGAAGTCGACGTTGACCTTGTCCGCCACCGCCTGCTGGTTGGTGTACTCGCTTACCAGGTTCCGCTGGAAGTACCCCAGCGTCTGCTTCGTCGGAGTCACGGTGAGCCCGACCTGGAAGGCCTCGAAGTACTCCAGCACCGCCCGCCATTTCCCGTAGATGGAACGGTGACACTCGTCGATGATGATGAGGTCGAAACTCTCCGGCGGCAGGTCGGCGTTGTAGGACACGGCGGCCGGCTCGGCGTCCTCGTCGCCCATCTCCGCCGGGCCGTCGTCAAGGTCCGGGTCGTCGGTGTCGGCATCCGGCACGCTGCGGCCCGACAGCACCGCGTACAGCCGCTGGACCGTCGAGATAACCACCTGCCAGGAGTCGGCCATCCCCGAGCCGGCGAGGATCTCGGCGTTGTACAGGTCGGTGAACCGGCGGCCGTCATCCGGGATCGGGTAGCCGGAGAACTCGGTGCGCGCCTGCCGGCCCAGGTTGTTGCGGTCCACCAGGAACAGGACGCGGCGGGCCCGCGCGTGGCGCAGTAGCCGGCAGCTCGCGGTTACGGCCGCGTACGTCTTTCCCGCGCCGGTCGCCATCTGGATCAACGCCCGCGGCCGGCCGGCGGCGAGCGAACGTTCCAGCCCGGTCACCGCGTCGACCTGCGCCGGCCGCAGCGACCCGGTGGCCAGCGGAAACGCCGCCGGCATCGCGGCGAGCCTGGCCCGCAGGGTCGGGTACGCCGGGTCCTCGTCGGCCTCCCGCATCCATCGGGCCAGTGTCTCCGGCTGGTGGAAGGAGAAGACCCGCCGGGCTCTCGGTGCGGGGTCGAAGTCGTTGGTGAACTGGGTCTCCACCGCCGTTGTCTCGTACCGGAACGGCAGTGGGGCACGCCAGGCGGCCATCCGCTGCTCCTTCGTCAACGTCTCCGCGTATCGGGCGGACTGGCTCTCCACCTGGGTGAGCGGCGTCCCCTCCCGCTTCGCCTCGATCACACCGACCAGCGCCTGGTTGACGTACAGCAAGTAGTCGGCCGGACCGGAGGCCGTGCGCCCCTCACGCACCGCCACCCCGTCGGCGGCGAACAGGTTCAGCGCGGAGACGTCCTGCACGACCCATCCGGCCGCCCACAGCATCCGGTCGACCTCGGCCCGGACCTGGACCTCCGTGCGCGGCTCGCGGGCCGCCACCCTGGCCCGTTGGATGAACGCCTCACGCTCGTCCGCCGTCGTCCGCCGCTCACGGCCGCCCACCCCGGATACCCGCACGCCGGTCTGCGGGGACAGCACCTCACGCACCGACATCGCGTCGGCGTCGGCGTCGGCGTCGGCGTCGGCGTCGAACACCATCCCCTCGACCGCACCACCGACCTGCGCATCGGACCGGTCCGCGGAAGAGACCACCGTGAGCGTCGAGATCAGCCCATGGAGATCCACACCGGTGGAATGCAGCGCCTGCATCTCCGCCTGAGCGTGGGCGAGTGCCTGCTCGGCCTCCGCCCGGGCGGTCCGCTCCGCCGCCAGCCGGTCATGGCTGCCGTCGAGGCGGAGCCCCGTCTCAGCCAGGCGATCCCGGTAGGCGGCGAGCTCCTCGCGCAGCCGGCGTAGCTCGGTCGCCTCCGCGGCAGACGGCGCCGCCGACGCCGCCGACGGGTCCGGGGCGGCCGGCGGGACGAAGGCGAACACCGTCCGGTCGCCGGTGAGAAAGCGGTGGAACCACACCCCCAGCTCGAAGCAGTGACCCACCATCGTGAGCGCCACCCGGACCTCACCGAAATGGCCGTGCACCGCCTCGTTGCCCGTGCGGCGAACAGCGTCGAACGCCCGCTTGATGCGAGGCTCCAGCAGACCGGCCCTGGCCAACGCGTTGACCCGGTCCACCTGGTGGTTTCCACGGGCCCGCGTTCCGGTCTCGGCAACCATCCGCTCGGCCAGCGCCTCGCCGAACTGGCGCGCCTTCATCAGGGACGTGTTCGGATCGGGGTAGATGTACGACTCGGCGCTCGCCCCGAACAGGACGAGCAGCGGCTCGTGGTCGAGCAGGAAGCCGAAGTTCCGCGACGCCCGCGCCAACCTCACAATCTGTGCGCGCAACGCGCCGTCCACCACGCCCCCCACGCGTCCGAGTCGCGAAACCGGCTCCGGAACGAGGCCAACCGCCTACCATAACGTACATATCATCCATCAGGGGACAAGTCTTCTTACTGGTCGTTTCTAGCCATGATGTGGTGACACTGCTACGGTAGGTGGCAATGTCGATCGAACGGCCGGATGCGAGCATCGATGCACCGGCCGCTCCCGGGAGACCGGGGGCCGGGCCGAGCCAGGCCGATGTGAAGGCGCGGCTGCTCGACCGGCTCACATCATCGGAGGCAGACTCCCCCGTTTCCGCCGACGACACCGAATCCGATGGCTTGGCATCCGCAGGCTCGGCCCCTGAAGGCTCGGCGCGGCCGGAGACGGAACGTTCCAGGATCGACGCCAAGCTGGACGCGCTCGATCGACGGAACACCTCGGGTGATCGTGCCCCGTGGCCGGCCGACCGTCGGTCGGCAGAGGACCCGCGGTCCACCGATCCTTCGCCGGTGGAACGCAAGCTCGCGCTGCTCGACCGCAGGCCCGGCGGTGAGATGGACGCGGCCAGGAAGCAGGATCGGCCAGCCGGACCGGAGAAGCTGGGGTGGCGGCTCACGAGGATCTGGCGGGAAAGCCTCCCGACTCGAGATGGACGCGCCTTCTTCGAGAAGTCCGACACGGACATGCGGAGGACCGCGATGGCCGCCGAGCCGGTCCCGGGAACCTACACAGCCGACCTGCATGGCGACCCGTCGGGATTCCGGGTCGGCAAGGTCGCGCTCGACGCCCGGCAGCTCAGCGCGCTCATCCGCGCCGACGAGAACTGGCGCGGCCGACCGGTGCGGCTGCTGTCCTGCGAGACCGGGCAGGGCGACAACCCCGTGGCCCAGAAGGTCGCGGACGAACTCGGGGTCGCGGTGACGGCACCGACCGAGCTGGCCTGGGCCGACGACCGCGGTAACGTGTGGACGACCTCGAGACGCCGTGACGAGTTCGGCGTCCTGGAGGAGACCATTCCATACGACGGCGCCTGGGGGAATGGGTCTGGGACGCATCCATCGCCTACTATCTCGAGGAGCACGATCTTCCGCCGGAGCCGGCCCCGCCTCAACCCGCCTGAGCTGCCCCTATTCGCCGTAGATCGTCTGGCCCGTCATGTGATGGGTGTCGTTGAACCCGCGTAGCACCGCCGGGCCGTCGGAGTACCAGTCGATGGTCGTCATCGACACCAGATCCAGGTGGAGGCGGTAGAGCACGGCCGGTTCCGCCGCCAGCGCCAGCTGGGCCAACCCCTTGATCGGCGTGACGTGTGAGACGACGAGGACCCGCCCGCCCGGCTGCTCGGCGAGCAGCCGGTCACGCACCCGCGCCACCCGGGCCACGGTGGCGATCAGGCTCTCCCCGCCGAGCGGCGGGACGTGCGGGTCGGCGAGCCAGGCATTGAGCTCGTCGGGGAACTTCTCACGCACCTCGGCGAAGGTCAGCCCCTCCCAGGCGCCGAAGTCGGTCTCCCGCAGATCGTCGACGACGACATAGTCGCGGCCGAGGGCCTCGGCGGTCTGCCGGGCCCGCTTCAGCGGCGAACTGACGACGAGATCGAACGGCTCGTCGCGCAGCCGGTTCGCCACGGCCGCGGCCTGGCCGAGCCCGACGTCGGTCAGGGCCGCCTCGACCGTCCCACTGAACCGCTTCTCCACCGAGAGCGGGGTCTGCCCGTGACGCAGCAACACGGTCGTCGTCGGTGGTGCGGGCGGCGCCATCCAGCCGGAGAGCCGGTTTGTCGTCGGCGCGCGGTGCGGGACCGGGTCCGGGGACTGCGGGACCGCGGGTTCCCAGGCCCGCCCGGCGGCGGCGGCGTCCATCGCCTCGTTCGCGAGCCGATCGGCGTCGGCGTTGCGCGCGCGGGGCACCCACTGGAAACGGACCGCGGGGAACCGGGCGGCGAGTTCCGTCGCCTCAACCACCAGCGGCCGCATCGCCGGATGCTTGACCTTCCACCGGCCGCTCATCTGCTCGACAACGAGCTTGGAGTCCATCCGAACCTCCACCTCGGCGTCCGGGGCGATCTCAGCGGCGGCCCGCAGCCCGGCGATCAGCCCGGAGTACTCGGCGACGTTGTTCGTGGCGCGCCCGATCGAGTCCGCGCGCTCGGCCAGCAGCTTCCCCGAGCCGGCGTCGCGGACCACGGCTCCGTAGCCCGCCGGGCCCGGGTTGCCCCGCGACCCGCCGTCGGCCTCGATGACCAGCCTGCGCACGGTGCCCATCTACATGCTCCCCTCGTCTGACCCCGAGGCGGGCGGTCCCGCCGACGGTGCTACAGCCCCGATTCGGGGGTACGGACCAGGATGCGCCGGCACTCCTCGCAGCGCACCACCTCATCTGCCGGCGCCGCCGCCACGGCGCGCAGGTCGCCGCCCGACAGCTCGAGATGACAACCCTGGCAGCGGCGGCGCAGCAGGGCCGCGGCGCCCACTCCGCTGGAGGACGCCCGGATCTGCTCGTACAGCGCGACCAGCGCCTCGGGCAGCTCCGGGACGAGAGCGTCGCGGTCGTGGCGCAGCCGCGCCACCTCGGCGTCGATCTCGGCGTAAGCCTTGTCCCGCGCGGCCACCGCCGCGTCGAGCTCGGCCTGCAGGGCCGATCGCTGCTGGGACAACGCGGAGAGCCGGCTCTCCAAGCCCTCGACGATCTCCATCTTCTCGAGCGCGTCGTCCTCGAGCACGCCCTGACGGCGGGTCAGCGAGGCGAGCTCCGCTTGCAGGTTCTCCAGCTCACGCGGCGTCGAGACGGCGCCGGAATCAAGCCGCTGGGAGTCACGGGCCGAACGGGTCCGCACGAGGTCGATCTCATTCTCCAGCTTGCGCTGGGCACGCGCGACGTCGCTCAGCTCGGTCTGCACCCCGACGACCTCACCGTCCAACGAGGTCAGCGCGGCGGTGCGCTCGGTGATGACGGCGTGCTCCGGCAGACCGCGTCGGCGGGCCACCGACCGGTCGATACCGGTGTCGAGCGCCTGCAGATCGAGCAGGCGGAGCTGAACTGCTGGGTCGGCCTTCATCGATTCCTCACTGGTACGCCTGAACGACTACACCTGGCCGACCAGGCCGGGGCGACCAGGCCCGACCCGACGCGGCGACCTCCGTGACCCGGGCCTCGCGTGACCCGAGCCTCGCGTGACCCGGGCCTGCGCGCCGCCGGCACCGCCTACCGGGACGGAACGTGCACCCGCCAGGGATCGGTCACGATAGCGGATACCGACGTGCTCACCGTACGTCCCCCCGCCCGCAGACCGACGCGCAGGCGGGTGGCGGCCTGGCTCAGCCACGGCCATTCACTCGCCCAGTGGGCGACGTCGACCACCACGACCCCGTGCGCACCGACGGCGTCGAGGACGTGGTGATGCCGGCCGTCCGCGGTGACGAGGACGTCCGCTCCCGCGGCCTCGGCGGCGGCGACCAGTTCTCCCCCCGAGCCGCCGCACACCGCGATCCGCCGGACGAGCCGGTCCGCGGTACCCGTCGCCCGGACCCCGCCCGCCGTCGCCGGCAGCGCCCGGACGACCCGGGCACAGAACCGTTCCAGGGACTCGGCCGCGGGCAGGTCACCGATCCGGCCGAGGCCCCGGCACACGCTCGCCCCGCCGGCACCGCCCTCATCACCGACACCGCCCTCGTCGGCCCCGGCGTCCGCCGGAGCGGGCAGCGGGGCCGGGCCGGGCAGCAGTCCCGGGCCGAGCAGCGGGGCGACGTCGCGCAACCCCAGGGCGTCGGCAAGCGCGTCACTCACGCCCGGCGCGGCGACATCGGCGTTCGTGTGCACGGTGTACAGGGCGACGCCGGCCCGGATCAGGGTGGCCACGACCCGCCCGCCCGGACCGGTCTCGGCGACGCCGTGCACTCCCCGCAGGAACAGCGGGTGGTGGGTGACGAGCAGCTGAGCTCCCACCGTGGCGGCCTCGGCCGCCACCTCTGGGGCCGGATCCACCGCAAACAGGACGGCCGAGACCGGCGCGTCCGGATCACCCACCGCCAGTCCCACCGCGTCCCAGGACTCGGCCCAGGACGGGGGGAAGAAACGCTCAAGCACGGCCACACAGTCACGCACTGTCGCCGACGGAAAGGTCACCACCGTGACCCTACCCGCTTCGTCGCAGCAACCTGCCAGCCGGTCACACTGCCCGGTGCCGCGCCCGAGCGCCGCGCGGGCGGTCGCCCCAGCCCCGTAACGTCACCGGTGGCAACACGCCCGCAATGTGCTGGCGAGCCGCGAGGAAAGGGCAGTCGTCATGGCGGACGTTTCAGTGCGATTCCAGGTAGCGGGGGATGCCGAGATCGTGCTGAACCTCGCGACCCCGCAGGCTGTCCGGCTGGTGGAAGCCATCATGCGCAAGGTGGCCGAGGCCATGGGCGTGCCGGAACGGCCCGCCGTCGGGGCCATGTGGCCCGACGTGCCATCGGCGCAGGCACCGTTCGCTCCGGACCGGCGCTGAGCCGCTGAGCCACCGAGCCACGCGGGCGGCTGCCCGTCACCGGCGGCCGCCGGTGACGGGCAGCCGCCGGAGCCGATATCCGACTGGGCGCCGCCCAGTCGGTGGATCCGTGGCGCCACTGTCCGGCCGATGGACGCCCGCCGCCGGCTATGTTGGCGCAATCCCTTCGGACAAAGCAGGCAAAGGTACCAGATCGGCACTCTGCGCGCTTGTTTTCGCAAAAGCCGGCGCAGCAAAGCTGCAACACGATACAACTCCGCACAGCCATCCCCACCGAAAGGAAAATGATCAAGTATGGCGGGGGACGTACCGGCCGACGAACACGCGCTCATCATCTCGGCCGGAGGGGAGACGGGCCGAGCACTCCGTGCGGCGTTCGCGGCGATCGCAGCCACCGGCGCATCCTCGGATGACGGGGTCGACCAGACCGCCGAGAGCGACGGCTCGCCAACCGATCCCACCCTGGCCAACGAACGACAGCCGCTGCACCGCTACGGCAGGGTCCACGTGCTGGGCCAGCCTCGGGACATCTCCACGGCGACGGCGACGGCGGAACGCGCCGCCGCCCGGCTGGCAGCGACGGTCCTTCCCCCCCCCCGCGGACGGCAGCGTCGTGTCGACCACCGGGGTGTCGCCCGGTCTGAGCCGCGCCGAGACGCTCGGGCTAGACGCCTTCCGTCTGCGGGCCAGCGCCGCCTACCGGCATCTCAAGCAGGAACGTCCCCGCGACGGCCGGCCGTGGGACATGGACCGGCCCTGCACCGACATCCCGCCGCCCCGGGGCAGCTCGCCTGATCCGGACCGGCCGTCCCCGCATGCCCAGACGACACCGCATGCCCAGGCGAACGGGCGGGCCGAGGCCCAGAGCCCGACCGCCGCGCCCGCGGACACCCGGACCGCCGCGCAGACCACCCAGGCGCCCTCCCCCACCAGCGCGGCGCTGGAGGGATCGGTGGCCGTCGGGCTGATCCTCGTGGAAGGGCCGACCACCGCACTGCAACTGACCGCCGCGGAACGCACCAAGATCGTGGCCGAGGTGCAGAACGGGTTGTCCTGGTACGCGACCACGAACCCGGCGGCCGACCTGACCTTCCACTACGACATCCAGATCGTGCGGCTGCCCGTCCCAGCGGACCCGAACGCGCCCGACCTCGAGGCGCTGTGGCGTGACCCCACCATGAGCCGGCTCGGCCACGCGGCCAGCTTCGACGGCGTCTACGACTACGTCGACGCGCTCCGGGCCCGGCTCGGCACCCGGTCCGCCTACTGCGCGTTCTTCACCAAGTATCCGCTGGGATACTTCGCGTACTCCTCGGTGGGTGGTTCCCGGCTCGTGATGTCCTGCGACAACGACGGCTGGGGACCGGACAATATCGACCGGGTCTTCACCCACGAGACCGGCCACATCTTCGGCGCTCCGGACGAGTACGCGGGCGCCCAGTGCGACTGCGGCGGTCGGTGGGGGGCGTTCCACGCCCCAAACGGCAACTGCGACGCCTGCGCGCCCGCGCCCGTCGACTGCCCTGTGATGCGCTCGAACAGTTTCGCACTGTGCCGCTACACCCCCAGCCACCTCGGCTGGGGCCACGGAGTGAGCGGCAACCCGGCGCTCGTCCAGACCAGGGGGCTCGGCCGGATCGGCAACTTCGACGCCGTCGTCCCCTCGGCCTTCGCCGGGCTGACCCACGTCTGGCGGGACAACGACGCGGCCGGCTTCCCCTGGATGGCCCCGTGGCAGACGGCCCAGGAGCTCGGCCGGATCGATGCCGTCACCATGATCCAGAGAACCCTGGCCAGGCCGGGACCCCTCGAGGTCGCCGTCCGGGCCGGCTCGGCGCTGTACTTCCTGTGGCGGGACTCCACCGGTGCCTTCGCCTGGCACCCGCCGACCCGCCTCGCCCAGGGCGTGGGGGGCGTTCCGTCGCTGGTGCAGAGCCGGCTGGGCAGCAAGGGCAACTTCGAACTACTCGTGCCCGCCGCGGACGTCGGCATCCTGCACCTGTGGCGCAACCATGACATCCACGGATTTCCGTGGAGCACTCCGAAGCTGTTCGGCGCGAACCTCGGGCGCGTCGACGCCGTCAGCCTCATCCACGGCACGCTGGGCGGCGGCAACGGGAATGTTGGAAGCGGTCGCCCGGGTCGGCAACCGGCTCGTGCACCTCACCCGCGATAACAGGGCGGTCTGGCGCACCGGCCCCGTCTTCGCCGAGGGCGTGACGGGCAATCCGGTGCTCATCCAGAGCGCCTTCCCCGACGGCTCCCGCAACTTCGAGGTGGTCGTCCCCGCCGCGGGCCGGGGACTCATCCACTTCTACCGGAACAACGGCGCGCCATCCCCGGTCTGGAGCGGACCGCGGCCGTTCGCGCCGGAGCTGGGCCGGGTGGACGCCGTCTCGATGATCCAGAGCAACTTCGACGGGCATCTGGAGGTGCTCGCCCGCGTCGGCGACCGGCTCCACATGGTCTGGCGTTCGTCGGGCCCCGGTGCGAGATGGTCGGTCCCCCGGCGCGTGTTCTGAGCCGCCGCGCGTGTTCTGAGCCGCCGCGCGGGGTCATCCGGCCGGCGGCGCCCCGGGTGGCCGGTCAGGCGGGAGGTACCCCGGCGTGTCCCAGGGCTCACCACCCGCGGGATCGCGGTGCTTGGCACCCCTCCGCGCCAGCCAGCCGTCGACGAACAGGCTCTCGGCGGCGGTGAGGGACTCCCGCAGCGCCGAGGGAACCTGATCGACGAAGACCCCGCACACCCCGGGCAGGGCAGCCACCTCCGGCGCCCGCGAGGGGGGCAGCGCCACGAGAGCCAGCCGGGGGCGCAGGGCCGAGGTCACGGTGCCGAGGACGGCCAGTTCGGCCAGTGGATCGGCACCCGTGCCGGTCGAGAAGCCCCGGTCCGGCCGGTGGAAGACGACCAGCAGCTCCGGCTCGGTTTCCCACACCGGGCCATTCTCCCGCGAACGAACCCGGATGGAAGGCCCCCAGGCACCGGCGGCCCACCGTCCGGGCTCCCAGCCCACCGCCCGAACCCGCGCCCGGTGAGAATCACAGTCCTTTCTGGATGGACACCGTGGCTACCGGGGGACAGGGTTGGGACAAACGTCCGACTCCTGGTCGTGGACCCGCCCCGGGCGGTCCTCGCCCGACCGCCACCGGCCGCTTCCGGTCCCGTCCGGGGCCGGAGAGGGCAGGGCAGGAAGAAGGCACCGCAGTTGAGCGAGCGGCTTCCTCTGTTCCCGCTCGGGACGGTCCTGCTCCCCGGGCTGGTCCTACCCCTGGAGATCTTCGAGGAACGGTACCGGATCTTGGTGCGGGAACTGCTCGAGCAGCCCGCTGACCAGGTCCGACGGTTCGGAGTGATCGCCATCCGGCGAGGCCGGGAGGTGGGTCCGGCCCTGCCGGCGATCCACGACGTGGGCTGCACCGCCGTGCTGCGGCGCGTCCAGGAGCACTCCGACGGGCGGTTCTCGCTCATCACGGTGGGCGGTGACCGGTTCCGGATCCGCACGGTGGACCGGCACAGCGAGCCCTACCTCGTCGGGGACGTCGATTACCTGCCGGAGGACGTCGGCGACACCGACGGCACCGTTCCGGCGGTCCAGCGTCTGCTCCGAACCTACGCCGACCGGCTCGCCGCCACCGGCACCGTGCAGATCTCGCTGCCGGACCTCCCCGACGACCCGATCGCCCTTTCGTACGTGATCGCCGCCGCCGCCGTCACCGACGTCACCGAATGTCAGGGGCTGCTCGCCGCGCCGGACGCGGCCAGCCGACTGCGGGCCGAACGGGCGCTGCTCCGCCGGGAGATCGGCCTCCTGGAAAAGATCACCACTATCGGATCGAGCGAGTTGCGCCGAGTCGATCCCAGCCCGAACTGACCGTTACCCGAACTGGCCCCGGGCCGAACCGTGGGACGTTCGCCCCGTCCGGGGGATCGACGCTCAGTCCCCAGCCCCAGCCCCGTAGCCGGGCGCGGTCGGACCCCGCCTGTCCTCGGCGGCGTCCGACCGGGCCCGCGAGGTCACCCACAGCCCGACGAGGAGCATGACCAGGGCGGTCACCGGCATGACGAAGTAGAGCCCGCCCGCGCGGACCTTCATGTCCACCAGATCGGTGAGCAGCGGAGAGGCGTCCTTCGGCAGCGCGTGCAGCAGCTGGGGCGAGCGCCGCAGGTGGCCGATCCAGCCGGCGATCAGCGAGCCGCCGATGCCGCCCGCGGCGAGCCCGACCGGGACCGGCCATCCCGCGTCCCGGACCCGCCAGCACGCCACGGCACCGCCGATCACACCGGCAACCGCGCAGATCTGGGCGAACCGGACGTCGATGTCGCTCTGGACTGTGAACGCCGATTCATGCCCGCCCAACGCCGCGGCGAGATCCAGGTGCGGCGCGGTCGCGGCCCAGAGCAGGCCGAGCGGGAAGCCGGCGAGCGCCATCGCCGCCGCGCAGATCAGGCCAGCGACGGCTGCCGGACGAGCACCGAACGCCCGGCCCAGGCTCCGCCCGGGCGGCGCCGGCTCACCGGCCGCGGGGACGGCAATCGCCGGATCGAGGGTCGGCTGACCAGGGTGGTGCGGCCTGTCCCCGGGTGGGACGGACAGCGCGGCCGGCTCGACTCCGCGGATGTCCGACGACCGCTCCGTCATGACGCGCTTCCTGCCACTGGCTGTCTGTCTCCTCGTCCCCGGCCTACCAGCGTCCCCGGCCTACCAGCGCATCGTCGCCGACCGGCCGCAGGCCGTTGACCCTACCGCGCCGGGCGGTCCCGCAGTGGTCCTGCTACTACGCTGGTCCTGCTAACTATGACGCCCTCAGGATGTGCCGACACGGCGCAGCGCCACCGCCGCGACAGACAGCGCCACCACCCCGACGGCGGCGCAGATCCCGAGGTCGAGGACCACCTTCGCCCAGTCGACGCCGGGTTGGAAGGCGGCCGCGAGGGCGTCCACCGCGTAGCTGCTGGGCAACGCGTCCCGCGCCCAGCGGCCGACCTCGGGCAGCCGGCCGGAGGGGATCACACCGAAAAACAGCACGATGCTCATTCCGAGCTGGCCGGCGACGGTCGCGAGCTCCGACCGAGGAGCGAGCAGGCCGACCGCCGCCCCGAGCCCGGACAGGCAGATCCCGGCGAGGGCCACGACAGGCAGCAGCAGCCACAGGCCAGACAGCGGCAGCCCGTAGAGCAGCGCCCCCAGCACCGCGGTGACGACGGTGCCGGGCGCCGCGAAGGTCGCATATGAGGCCGCCGTGCCCAGCACCACCGCGACGCCGGGCACCGGCAACGTGAGGTAGTAGTCCAGGGCACCGGACGCCCGCAGCGCCCCGAACCGCTGGGCCAGCAGGTTCAACGCGACGAAGGCGACCACGAGCACCGTGGAACCCGCCACGACCTGCCCGGCGGCCGTGGTGTCGCCGACGTCGAGAATCCCGCGCAGCAGCACGAGGATCCCGACCGACTGGAACGACGCGACGAACAGCAGCGGGATCCGTCCCACCTTGGAGCGGGCGAGCTGCCCGCGGTAGACCGCACCGAACGCGGTGCGGAACGACGTCAACGGCGGCAGCTGCGGCGGGCCCAGCGGGGCGCTGCTCGGCGGGGCGGAGGCCGGCGCCGGCCGCGTGGCGGGAAGCAGGCGGCCATCCACGACCGATGGCGCCGGCACCCCGGATGCCCCGCCACCGGATGCCCCGAGCGCGTCCGGAACGACGGTCACCGGAAAATCACGATCATGCGCGCTCCAGGTCCCGCGACCCGCCGCCGAGGGTGAGGTACACGTCCTCCAGCGAGGGAGTGGCGAGACTGAAATCGTCCAGCGCGGCGAACGCCGGGCCGGCGGTCAACCGGCCGAGGGCGTCACGGGCCGCGGCCGGAGCCAACCGGATGGTCCACCGCCGTCCGTTGACCACGGCGAGCGCGGCCAACGTCGCGACGGTGGGATCGTCCGCGGGCGGGTCGTGGCGCCACGCGAGGTCGAGCCGGACGTCACCGGACAACGATGCCTTGAGCTGGCCCGGAGTGTCGCAGGCGATCACCCGCCCGGCGTCCAGGACGGCGACCCGGTCGAGCACCGACTCCGCCTCGAGGACGTTGTGCGTGATCAGCACGACGGTGACACCGACGGTGTCCCGGCGACGTTGCAGCGCCGACCACACGGCCCGCCGGGCGACGGGGTCGAGGCCGGTGGTTGGCTCGTCGAGGACGAGCATCGGCCGGTCCCCCACCAGGGTGGTGGCGACACACGCCAGCCGGCGTTGCCCACCGGACAGCTTCGACAGCGGGCGATGCGCCACCGCCTCCAGACCAAGCTCGCCGAGCACGGCGTCACGGACCGCCCGCACGGCGGAGCGGGGGACGCCGCGCATGCGGGCGGTGGTCGCCACGGCCGTGGCGACCGGCAGCTCGGCCAGCGCGAGATCATCCTGACCCAGGTAGGCGGCGAGCCGGGCCGGCAGACCGCGGGCGGCCAGCACGTCGCGGCCAAAAAGGGTAATCGTGCCCGCGTCCGGCCGCAGCAGACCCATCAACTGGCGGACCAGCGTGGTCTTCCCGGCGCCGTTCGGCCCGAGCACCCCGAATACCTCGCCCTGCCGGACGTCGAGATCGATCCGATCATTGGCGAGAACGGCATGCTCACCCGTCCCGTGCCGCCGGGTGAGCCCGCGGACCGCGTAGCTCAACACATCGACCATTGTCGCAGTCGGATCCGGTCGATGGTCCCGGGCCGGCGACTGGCGCTGATCACACCGCGCTGCTCATCCACACCACGACATCGAGCATCCGCAGCGGGGTGATCGGGGGACCCGCGACGGGTACCAGCGCCCCGAGCCGGCGGAACTCCTCGGCGTTCTCCCGCAGGTCGTACTGCATCGCGCGGATGAGCAGGCCCATGTACTGCCGCCAGGACCGCCCGTCCCGCGGCGACGGCGGGACGCAGTCCTCGTGCTGGTAGAAGATCCTCACCTTGGAGTCGAACAACGGGACCAGGGCGGGCCGCTTGCGGTGCAGCACCTTGGCGATGAGGGAGCCCTTGACGTCCCGGTCGGAGACGTCCGGGTCGTCGAGGGGGTCGTAGAGCGCAGCGACCAGATCGAGGGTGACCTCGTCGGCCTCGATGAGCTCGATGCCGGGAGGAAGCCTGTCCAACGCCCGCTGTAGCAACGGCATCAGTGCGGTGAGCGTGTGCATCCGATCCACGTCCACGTGCACGCCGAGCAGGCACGGGGCCAGGAGATCCCCGGTGCACAGCAGATCCGGATCACTATTGGTGACCAGGCCGTCGTAGTACGGGTAGGCGTAGCGCAGACCTCGCTTGCGCGGCCCCAGGTACTCCTCGAGCAGGCTCTCCGCGTCGAAGACCTCCCGGGTGCCTTTCGCCAGCTTCAACCTGGGTCTCCTCATCATGATCCGTGAACTCCCCGGCCGGTCGCAACCCCAGGTGACGAAGCCGGTCTCCTCCCTCATCTTCTCCTGTCCCGGTCGACGATGGCGCAGGGGTCGGGTGCCACGCCAGAACGGTCACCGTCCGCCACCCGTGCCCGGCACACCGTCCGATCATGCGGACGGTCTCGACCGGGTCAGCGACGGTCCGGGGACAGTGGGATGAATCTCATACCCGGCGGCCCGCTTCCCGGTGGGGCCGGGTCCACCACCCGCACCCGAGGATCGGTCTCGAGCTGCGAGAGCCGGCCGGCCGGGGCGCGGACCACCGCGGCGAACAGACATCCACACCCGGCCCGCAGATCGCTCGCCGCTCGCCGCTCGCGGTCGGCGGCGGCAGTGTCGCCGACCTGCGTGTCGGCAGCGGCTCGGGCGTCCGCCTGGGCCGCCGCCGACCCGAAGGCGGCCCGGACGTCGGCCACCGGATCGCGCACGAGGGCCTGCTCCTGTTCACCCCCGATACCGGCGGTGAAGAACACCTGCACGGTCCGGAAGTCGCCGAACACCTCGAGCAGGTCGGCGGGGGTGCGGGGCGCGGTGAGACTGGCCACGGCGTAAAGATCGGCGCCGGGGGCGGCCGAGGTCAGCGACGCGAGGTTCTGCCGGCTGGCGCCGAGGTAGTCGGCGACCGGATCGTTCGGCCCGGGGCCGATCGTCACCACGGGCAACACGGACGCCGCCGGCTGGTCGGGCGCCGCCGGCTGGTTCGCGGACGTCGGCGCCTCCCCGGTCGCCGGGGAGGACCGTCCGGACGACGGAGCATGATCGACGCCCTGCAGGATCGCGGCCGTCGCGCTCACCACGATCAACACGACGAGTCCGAGGACAAGCATCCGGACGCCCCATTCCACCACCCCGCCGGGCGTGACTCCTGCCACGTCGAGCAGGGCCGGCGGACCGTCATCGTCGTCGGAGCCGGCAGGCGAGGGACGGGCCCGGTCCCGGGTCCGGCGGACCCGACCGATCTCCCGCGCCGCCAGGCCCACCATCCGCGCCCGGACGATCGCGATCGCGCGAGAGATCGCCGGCAGCGTGCGGGCGTCGACCCGATCGAGCAGCGCCCCCAGCTCGTGGACCGGTGGGCACACGGTGGGCCACCCCCGGCCGGCGGGGGCCTGGGCCGGCACCGCTCCCCCAGGTGCCGCGGGAGCGGGCACCGGCGCCGAGGTCGCCTCCCCGAACGTCACCGGCTCCGTCATGGCTGGTCCCGCAGTCGTTCCACCGCCTCGGCCAGGTCAGCCGGGTCCGGGCTGGTGAACTCGACCCGTCCGCCGTGACCGGGATGATCGAAGGACAGCTGCGCCGCGTGCAGCCACTGGCGGGTCAGGCCGAGCCGCTCGGCGAGCGTGGGGTCGGCCCCGTAGGCGAGGTCCCCGACGCACGGGTGCCGCAGGGCGGACATGTGCACCCGGATCTGGTGGGTGCGCCCGGTCTCCAACCGCACGGACAGCAGGGAGGCGGCCCGGAACGCCTCCTGGAGATCGTAGTGGGTGATACTCGGCTTGCCGTCCGCGACGACGGCGAACAGCCCCGGCCGGCGCGGATGCCGGTCGATCGGGGCGTCCACGGTGCCCCGCAGCGGATCGGGATGGCCCTGCACCACGGCCCGGTAGCGTTTGTCCACCGCACGGTCACGGAACGCCCGTTTCAGCAGGGTGTACGCACGCTCGCTCTTGGCGACCGCCATCACCCCGGTGGTACCGACGTCGAGACGGTGCACCACCCCCTGACGCTCGGCCGCGCCCGAGGTGGAGATGCGGTATCCCGCGGCCGCCAACGCCCCGATCACGGTCGGTCCGGTGAAGCCGGGCGCCGGATGGGCGGCGACCCCGACCGGCTTGTCCACGACGATGATGTCGTCGTCGTCGTAGAGGATGCCGAGACCCTCGACCGGCGTGGGTTCCACCGCCACCGGACGCGGCGGGGCGGGCAGCCGGACCTCCAACCAGGCACCGCCGCTGACCCGGTCGGACCGGCCCCGGACCTTCCCGTCAAGGCTCGCCTGGCCGTCGTCGACGAGCGCGGCGGCCACGGTCCGCGACAGCCCGAACATCCTCGCGATCGCCGCGTCGAGACGGACGCCGTCGAGCCCGTCCGGGACCGGTAGGGACCGCAGGTCACCGCCCGTGATGGTCACTGCCCCCGCCGACGGGCTGATGCTCGGCGTAGCGCGTGCCGTCCAGACCCACGCCGCGCAGGGACAGGATGACCGCGAGCACGCCGCCGCAGACGATCGCGGAGTCGGCCACGTTGAAGATGGGCCAGTAGTGGAGGTGAACGAAGTCCACGACGTGACCGCGCAGGGGACCCGGCGCGCGGAAGATGCGGTCGGCGAGGTTGCCCAGCGCCCCGCCGAGTAGGGCGCCGAGCACGAGAGCCCACCCCACCGACCGCAGCCGGCGGGCGGTGAACACCACCACCGCGACCACGGCCAGGGCGACCAGGCTGAGCAGCGCCGTCGCGCCGCCCGCGAGGCTGAAGGCCGCTCCGGAGTTGCGGGTGAGCTCCAGGTCGAGCAGGCCGGGGATGACCTCGACAGGCCCCCGGTCGGACAGGGTGGCCACCGCGACGTGCTTGGTGATGATGTCCGACAGCAGGACGATCGCCGCCGCGACCGTCAGCGTGGCCACCGCCCGGCGGGAACCGGCGGTCGGGCGAGCCTCGTCCCGCCCGCGCGGTACCGGCGCCGACCCCCCGGGCGGGGCCGAGGGCTTCG
>NZ_CDWTNB010000016.1:0-39016 GCF_977947065.1 Frankia sp. CgJB1 | reverse complement strand
TTACCCCGGAGCCAGGTCATGACCACACCAGGCGACCCTCGAAACATCGTGCCGAGGTCCCGGGTTCTGCCTGCGCCGGCTCTCCCGTCCTGGTGGGCGCAGCCCCCACCGCCACCGGTGCCACCGCCGCCACCACCGTTACCGCCACCGAGGGAGCGGCCGACGGTGCCGGTCCGGACCTCGGCCCGGCCGCGGGCCGGGGAGGCAGGTATCACCGGAGAGACCGGAGGAAACCGCCGCGGTCGTCGGCAGACGACGGTGGGCGATCCCAGGCTCGAGCTGGTCGACCTGGGCGGGTTCCGCGGCGTGGCGGCGATCTCGGTGATCATTTTCCACGCCTATCAGTTCTGCCGCGGGAATGGCAACACGCCGTACGCGGGTACATTCCTCGGCCAGGTCCTCGGCGCCTTCGACGGGATGATCCGTTGGTTCTTCCTGGTCTCCGGGTTCCTGCTGTATATGCCGATGGTGAACCGGGTCAGGGCCGGCCGGACCCAACGGTCACCCACAGACACGCTCATACGTCGTGGGCTGCGGATTCTTCCGCTGTACTACACGGCGCTCATTATCGTATGGGCGGCGCGCAACCCCGGCCTGCCCGGCGACTGGATCGACCTGGTCGAACACCTGACCTTCACCCAGGTCTTCGACAGTAAACGGGTGTTTTACACGATCGGCCCGGCCTGGTCGCTGGCCGTCGAGGTCTACTTCTATCTCTACCTCGCCCTGGTCGCCGGCTGGCTGCGGCGGCGGCAGACCCATCGACTACCCGAGGCGCATCGCTGGCGGCGGCTCTGCCTGCCGCCGGTCCTGCTGATCGTGGTGTCCGCCGTCTGGATCGTCTACGCGGTCTACATCGTGCGGGCCCAGCACGACCAGTGGGCGTACTGGTTCTCGCCGCAGAACTATGCCGGCAACTTCGGCCTCGGAATGATCACTGCGGTTCTCTATGTCCGGCGCGGTCGGGAACGGCCGTTGTCCGCCCCGCTCGCGTGTGCGTTGCGGTTCGTCGCCGCCGGGCTCATCATCGCTGGCGCGATGGTCCGGGGGCACACCGCGGCATCGTTCGAGGCGTTCTCCACGCTGAATTCGATCGGTTTCGGTGTGCTGTTCGCCGCGTCCGTGCTGGCGCCCCGCGACACGCTGTGGTGCCGGTTCTTCGCCACCCCGGCATTCGTCTGGCTCGGCATGATCAGCTACAGCGTGTACCTGTGGCATGAGCCGATTCTGCTGCTAGTGCTGGACCGGCACGGGCTGGTCAGTCATGCGCCGTCGGCGTTTCCGTGGGTGGCCGCCCTGCTGGTCACGGCCGGCGTCCTCGGTGGATGGATCAGCTACGTCGTCCTGGAGAAACCGGGCCGCCGGCTGTCCATCCTGGTAGAGAAGCTTCGCTACACCCCGGTGCCCGCCTCGGTGTCCGCCGCCTCGGTGTCCGCCTCGGCGCGACCGGCACGGCCAGCTCCCTGACGTGGCGCAGGCTTCCCGGTCTGCGCCGGCTGCGCTATGTGCGCTGGCCGCGCGTACGGACCGTCGTGCCGGCGGCCCGCCCATGCCGTCGCCGGGACACTGACAGGCACACGGGTTCCGCCGCCACGTCTGGCACCCTGCCGACCGCCAACGGCCGGCTTAGCGGAGTGAAGTTTTTTGGCCTGCTCCGCTGATAGATTCCCAGGTCAGCAAGTGTCGTCCCCGCATGCGCGGGGATCTTCCGGTCGGTGCGGACGGGGTGTTCGTCGGAATGCCGTCGTCCCCGCATGCGCGGGGATCTTCCGCGCTTCCCTGATAAGGAAGAGGCCGGTGGTTCGTCGTCCCCGCGTACGCGGGGATCTTCCCGACCCGCCGAGCCTGACGCCCGCTGCGGCGGCGTCATCCCCGCACGCGCGGGGATCTTCCCGGATCACCGGTGGACGGTTTATGCAGCCGGGGGTCGTCCCTGTGGCGTTGCCCTCGACCTCGCGCAGCACGTCGACCCGGCCCCGATCTCAGACCTCGCCGCCGGGGCCCGACCACCCCGCTGGGCACGGCGAGCTCCGAAGGCGCAACGCGGGGGGTTCGGGGGGCTTGGCCCCCCGGCCAGCATGACGGCCACGGCGAAGCCGCCCACAGGGCGGCGAGCATGACCGGCCAGCGCGTGGACCTAGGTGGACTTGAACCACCGGCCTCTTCCTTATCAGGGAAGCGCTCTAACCGACTGAGCTATAGGTCCGTGCTGCGAGTGCAAGAATACAGGACGGCGGCGGAGGAGTGGGACCGCCGCCGCACCTCCAAGCTAATGATCGCTCAGGGTCAGCTCGACGCCGCCGATCATCTCGGCGCAGAGGTTGTAGAGCAGGGCACCGAGCGTGGACAGCGCGGTCATGAGGATGACGTTGATTGCCCCGATGAGCAAGCTGATCTGCATTGCCCGGCCGAACGACAGCCATCCTCGGATGTCGGTGCTGCTGCTGTCGGTCAGGGTGTCGGCCGCGTCGGAGACGCTGTCGAACACGCCGATCGAGTTCAGGACGAACCACAGCACGGCGATCGCGACGAGCAGAACCACAAAGACGCAGAGGGAGAACGCGAAGCTGACCCGGGTCACCGTGAGGGGATTGACCTTGGACAGCTTGAGCTTGGCCCGCCGGCCCTGACCGGGCGGGCGGGCGGAACCGGACGAGCCGGGACCGGACCGGCCAGGAGAGTGACCGGCACCCGCCCGCTCAGCGGAGACCGGCTCGAGCTGGTCGTCGAGCGCGCCGGGGGAGGTCGTGGTCACGCTGTTCAGAGCGCCCGTCGTCGTGGCGGTACCCGCGGACTCCGGCGCCGCGAGCGGCCGGTCGTAGGCCGCCGTGGGGCCGGCACCGCCGGACCTGCCCCCCGCCGGGCCCGGCGCGGCGGGGCGTACCGGATCGGGGGCGGGCATGCGCTCGGGCGCGGCACGGTTCCTGTCGGGATTCGTGGTACGGCTCCTCGTCATGCTGGGCGGGCGGACCAGGGAGATGGTGTCGTTCTCCTGTGGCCGCTCGGCCGGGGGCTCCACGCGAACTGCCGGCCCCCCTGGCGTGGCTCGACCGGGTCCGGGTGGCGCCAGGCCGAGGGACTTCGCCGGCGACGATACGGCGGCCGAGCCGAGTTTCCGGGTAGCCGAGCCCGCCTCGTCGGAGTGGGTTCCAGCGGCCCCGGTACGAGCCGACCCGGATGGGGACACCGACGACGTTCCGCTGGCACGTCCCGTGGAGGGGCCACCCGACGAACCTGCGCCCGACGCGCCCGCGGAGGAGGTGGACAAGGACCGCGAGGACAAGGGAGACTTCGCCCCGTCGGGGACCGATCCGGAGCGGGGCGCCGCCAAACCCGACGCCGACGAGCCGGGTTCAGCCGGATAGGCCTTCGACGACCCAATCGAACCCGTCGGCCCCCCGGCGGAGGACGGCAGCGAGTCCGCCGCGCCTCCGGCCAGGCCGCGGCCGCCCTCCCGCTCATCCACGGGCCGACCGGACCGTCCGGGCCGCTGGAAGAACGGATTACCGGACGCGGGCCCATCGCCGGCCGCGGGCACCTTCACCGTCTCGCTGGCGTCCCCCCCACGGCCGTCCCGCAGCGACAACGAGCGGCCCGCGGCGTTCGCCGCGCGTCCCGGCGCCGGCCCGGCGCCGGGCCGGCGACCGGCTTCCGAATCACGCCCGGCGGAACCGGAAACACCGGCGGAACCCGCGGAACCCGGGCCGGAGGAACCCGCGCCCCTGGCCGCGCCGCCAGCACCGGAGGAACCAGGGGAAGCGGGTCTCACCATGGACCGCGGGCCGGCCCCGTCCCCTCTGCTCGGCCGGCGGGACTGCTCGGTGTCACGCGCTCCCTCCGACCCGGCGGCCGAGGAGGGGCCGCGGTAGACCGCCGACCGGGCTGGCCGGTCTTCCTGACTGTCACTCACGGACTCTCCCGGTTCGGTCCTGACGGTGTGCACGGGTCCCGCGCACACCCGTCCCCTCGGGCGGCGTCGTTCTCGGCGTGGGTGGCCACGACCACGAGACCGTCAGCCTCTCGGGGCTCGCTCTCAGCTTTCCTGGGGCCCGGCGTCGGTGTCCTCCGCATCAGCATTACGCGCGACTCCGACAACCTGCACGCCGGACTCCAGATCGATGAGCCGGACTCCCATGGTCTGCCGCTGCGCCCGCCGTACATCCTTGGCAACAGTCCGCAATACACCTCCGTTGGAGGCGATGGCGTAGAGCTGGTCGTCGGGATCGACGACGAGTGCCCCCACCAGACCACCGCGAGTCGAGACGATCTTAGCGGTCAGCACGCCCTTGCCACCACGGCCCTGCACCGGGTACTCGGCCAGCGGCGTCCGCTTCGCGTATCCACCGGAGGTGGCGACGAGCAGATCCGCCGTCGTACCCGGCACGACGACGTCCATGGACAGCAGCTCGTCCTCGGCATCGAACCGCATACCGATCACACCCGAGGTCGCCCGGCCCATCGGCCGCAACTGCTCGTCGTCGGCGTGGAACCGGATCGACTGGGCGTTGCGGCTGACCAGGAGCAGATCGTCGCCGGGCGCCACGAGCCGGGCGGCGATCAGCTCGTCGTCGTCGCGCAGGTTGATCGCCACCAGGCCACCGGCCCGGTTCGAGTCGAAGTCATGCAGCGCGGTCTTCTTGCACAGCCCGCGCTTGGTCGCCAGGACCAGGTAGGGGGCGGCCTCGTAGTCCTTGACCGCGATGACCTCGGCGATCCGCTCATCCTGCCCGAAAGCCAGGATGTTCGCGACGTGCTGGCCCTTGGCCGACCTGGCCTGCTCGGGCAGCTCGTGCGCCTTCGCCCGGTACACCCGGCCCTTGTTCGTGAAGAACAGCAGCCAGTGGTGGGTGGTCGTGACGAAGAAGTGCTCGACGATGTCGTCCTCGCGCAGCGCCGCGCCCTGCACGCCCTTGCCGCCGCGGCGCTGCGAGCGGTAGAGGTCGGTCTTGGTGCGCTTCGCGTAGCCGCCGCGGGTGACGGTGACGACCACGTCCTCCTGGGCGATCAGGTCCTCGATGGACATGTCGCCCTCGAACGGGACGAGACGGGTTCGCCGCTCGTCGCCGAACTTCTCGACGACCTCGGCGAGCTCCTCGCCGATGATCTGCCGCTGCCGGGTCGGCGAGGCCAGGATCGCCTCCAGATCGGAGATCTTCGCGCGAAGTTCGGCCGCCTCGTCGATGATCCGCTGACGTTCCAGGGCGGCGAGCCGGCGCAGCTGCATGTCGAGGATGGCGGTGGCCTGGATCTCCGACAGCGAGAAGCGTTCCATCAGCTGGCCGCGGGCCACGTCCGCCGACTCGGCGTTGCGGATGAGGTTGATGACCTCGTCGAGGTGATCCAGCGCGATCAGCAGACCGTCCAGGACGTGCAGCCGCTCGCGGGCCTTGCGCAGCTGATAGCGGGTCCGGCGGACGATGACGTCGATCTGGTGCTCGACGTAGTAGCGGACCATCTGGTCGAGGCGCAGGGTACGCGGCACGCCGTCGACGATCGCCAGCATGTTGACGCCGAAGGTGTCCTGAAGCTGGGTGTGCTTGTAGAGGTTGTTGAGCACGATCTTGGCGACGGCGTCGCGCTTGAGGTCGATGACCAGACGCTGGCCGATGCGCGCCGAGGTCTCGTCCCGGACGTCGGCGATACCGGTGACCCTGTTGTCCCGGACCAGTTCGGCGATCTTCTCGGCGAGGTTGTCCGGGTTCACCTGGTAGGGCAGCTCGGTGACGACGAGCTGGGTGCGGCCCTTGTTCTCCTCGACGTTCACCACCGCCCGCATCCGGATGCTGCCGCGGCCGGTGCGGTAGGCCTCCTCGATGCCGTTACGGCCGACGATGAGCCCCGAGGTCGGGAAGTCCGGGCCCTTGATCATGCCGATCAGCGCCTCGAGCAATTCGGAGTCGCTCGCGTCCGGGTGGTCGAGCGCCCACCGCACGCCCTTCGCGACCTCGCGCAGGTTGTGCGGCGGGATGTTCGTCGCCATGCCGACCGCGATGCCGCCGGCGCCGTTGACGAGCAGGTTCGGGAACCGGCTGGGCAGAACGAGCGGCTCCTGCGAACGCCCATCGTAGTTCGGGGCGAAGTCGACCGTCTCCTGGTCGATGTCACGCAGCATCTCCATCGCCAAGGACGCCATCCGCGCCTCGGTGTACCGCATGGCGGCGGGTGGATCGTTGCCGGGCGAGCCGAAGTTGCCGTTCCCGTCGACCAGCGGGTAGCGCAACGACCAGCCCTGCGCGAGCCGGACGAGGGTGTCGTAGATCGCCGTGTCGCCGTGGGGGTGGTAGTTACCCATGACGTCCCCGACCACGCGGGAGCACTTGAAGTACCCGCGGTCGGGGCGGTAGCCGCCGTCGTACATGGCGTAGAGGACCCGGCGATGGACGGGCTTGAGCCCGTCGCGTACCTCCGGCAGCGCACGGCCGACGATGACCGACATGGCGTAGTCGAGATACGACCGCTGCATCTCGACTTCGATGCCGATGGGCTCGATGCGGTCGCCGGGGGGAGGAGGTAGGACGTCGACCACGGGGTCCTTCCAGGGCAGTGGGAGCAGTCGTCAGGGCGTCAGGGCGGGACGGGCGCCCCGGGCAGCGGGGCCGGGTGGGATCCGACGGCGGGTGGGATCCGGAGCCCTCCGTTCGCCGGGTCGGACCGTCGGGATCGCCGCGCCCGGACCGACCTGAGGGCCACCCGACGACCGATCCGAGGCACGCGACACGGCCGGGTCAGATGTCCAGGAAACGCACGTCCTTGGCATTACGTTGGATGAAGCTGCGACGCGCGTCGACATCCTCACCCATGAGCACGGAGAACAACTCGTCGGCGACCGCCGCGTCGTCGAGCGTGACCTGCAGCAGGATGCGCCGGTCCGGGTCCATGGTGGTGTCCCACAGCTCGGTGGCGTTCATCTCGCCGAGACCCTTGAAGCGCTGGATGGCATCCTTGGGCAGCTTGCGCCCGGACTCCACCCCGCGGGCGACCAGCCCGCCGCGCTCCCGGTCGGAGTAGGCGTACTCCCAGTCCTCCCTACCCCATTTGATCTTGTAGAGCGGCGGCTGCGCCAGAAACACGTGACCGGCCTCGACCAGCGGGCGCATGAACCGGAACAGCAGCGTCAGCAGCAGGGTCCGGATGTGCTGGCCGTCGACGTCGGCGTCCGCCATCAATACGATCTTGTGGTAGCGCAGTTTCGCGATGTCGAAATCGTCGTGGATGCCGGTACCCAGCGCCTGGATGAGGGCCTGGACCTCGGTGTTCTTCAGGACGCGGTCGATGCGGGCCTTCTCGACGTTGAGGATCTTTCCTCGCAGCGGGAGGATCGCCTGGAACTTCGAGTCCCGACCGCCCTTGGCCGACCCACCCGCCGAGTCACCCTCGACGATGTACAGCTCGCACCGCTCGGGATCGGTGTACTGGCAGTCGGCGAGCTTGCCCGGCAGACCGGTGCCGCCGAGCAGACCCTTGCGCCGGGTCAGATCGCGGGCCTGACGGGCGGCGATGCGGGCCCGCTGGGCGTCGAGCGCCTTGCTGACGATAGCCCGAGCCTCGGTGCGGTTGACCTCGAACCAGTCCTTGAGCGCCGAGTAGCACATCTCCTGGATGAACTTCTTGGCCTCGGTGTTGCCGAGCTTGGTCTTGGTCTGGCCCTCGAACTGCGGCTGCGCGAGCTTCACCGAGATGATCGCGGTAAGGCCCTCCCGGATGTCGTCGCCGGAGAGCCGCTCGTCGCTGTTCTTGGCCCCGGCCTTCACCGGCTTGAGCAAGTTCTGGTCCTTGGCGTAGGCGTTGACGGCGCTGGTCAGCGCGGCCCGGAAGCCCTCCTCGTGGGTGCCGCCCTCGTGGGTGTTGATGGTGTTCGCGAAGGTGTAGACCGACTCGGTGTAGCCGCCGTTCCACTGCATCGCGAGCTCGGCCTCGATGCCCACGCCCTTCGACTCCAGCGAGATCACGCTGCGGTGGATGGTGTCCTTCGTGGCGTTGAGGTGACCGACGAAGTCGACCAGGCCGTTGGCGTACTTGTAGGTGACCGCCATGCGTTCCTCGTCACGCTCGTCGACGAGCGTGATCGACAGCCCCTTGTTGAGGAAGGCCATCTCCTGCAGGCGGCGGGCGAGCGTCTCGTACTTGTACTCGGTGGTCTCGAAGATCGTCGGATCCGCCCAGAAGGTGACCGACGTCCCGGTCTTGCGGGTGGTACCGGTCTTGGCCAGCGGCTTGTCCGGGCGGGTCGCCACGTACGGCTGGAACCAGACGTGCCCCTCCCGCTGGATCTCCACGTCGAGCCGGGTGGACAGCGCGTTGACCACGCTGACGCCGACTCCGTGCAGCCCGCCGGACACCGCATACGATTTGCCGTCGAACTTCCCGCCGGCGTGCAGGGTGGTCAGCACGACCTCGACGGCGGGCCGCTTCTCGGTGGGATGCATGCCGACGGGAATGCCGCGGCCGTTGTCGGTGACCCGCACCCCGCCGTCGGCAAGCAGCGTCACGGTGATGGTGTCGCAGTAACCGGCGAGCGCCTCGTCCACCGCGTTGTCCACGACCTCGTAGACGAGATGATGCAGTCCACGCTCTCCAGTGGAGCCGATGTACATACCAGGACGCTTGCGGACCGCGTCAAGACCTTCGAGAACCTTGATCGAACTTGCATCGTAGGCCACGCGGCGGGTCCCCTCGTTCTGGGCGGAAGTATCCACCAGTCTACCCGGCAACCCGCCATAGCGGACGCAGGGAGCCCCCTGACGTCTGCGCAGCGCCACGCACATGGGGATGGCCAACCCCCCCTACCGGACCGACTCCCCCGACCGCCTTGGCGCGCCTCCACGACTGTCACCGGCACCGCGACCCCGCGGAACCGTCATGATCACCCCAGTCGCCCCGACGGATACCACAGGCACGCTCCAGGCGCCAAGGGGCGCCTGGAGCACCGGGGCTACTGGAGAACGTAGGGAGCGTCAGGCGGGCGCCAGCCGAACGCCGGTCTCAGCCGTAGGTGTCACGGGGTCCTCGACCGCCGGTTCGGATGGACCCGTGCCGCCAGGACGGCGCCGTCGGTCCACGCACGACGATCCGGCGGACCACGTGTGGACCGAGCTCCCGGTGCAGGATGCCGAGGAGCTGCCGGGACAGCATGCGCAGCTGGGTCGCCCAGGCCGTCGACTCCGCGACAAGTTCCAGCTCTCCGTCACGCAGGGACACCGGGGTGCAGTGGTCGGCGATGTCCGGCCCGACGATGACATCCCATCGGGCCAGGACGTTCGCATCGCTCGCCTGAGCCTTCCAGCCACGGGCCGCCAGCAGCCGGTTGATCGCCGTCCCGAAAACGACCGGTTCGCGCCATTCCCGGCCGGGCGGTGCGATGCCCGGCATCCGCGGCCGGCGGGGCACCTGGTCGTCCGACGAGTCGGCCCGCCGGGCACCGAGGCGGGCCCGAGAGCCCGGGCCCCACGGACCGCCCGTCCCGGTGGCGCCGGCGGATGCCTCCTCATCGGCCCACGTGCCGCCGTCAGCACCTGGCATCCCGCCACCGCAACCAGGGCCGGGTCCGGCCGGGTGGCGGGCGGTGTGGCCGGCGCCCCCCCGTCCCCGCCCACGCCCACGCTCCCGCGCGTCCCGTTTGGCCTGGGCGAGGATCTCCCGCGCCAGGTCCGCTCCGCGGGCTGCGGTGCCGTCCGGCCCCTCGGTCTTCCCTCGGAGCCCGGCCCCTCCCCGGGACCGCCCGGGCGCGGTGGGATGGTCCCGGGGGTCTGGGCGCTCAGTGGGCATGCTGGACCTCTCCGTCGGCGACGGCGTACCGCACCCCGGTCAGCTCCGTGGGAACGTCGGTTTCGACCGCGGCTGTGACCAGTACCTGCTCCGCGGAGGCGACGAGTTCCGCGAGCCGACCGCGGCGACGCGTGTCCAGTTCGGCGAAAACGTCGTCCAGGAGCAGGACCGGCTCGCGGTCATCGGCACGCAGCAGGTCGAACGAGGCCAGCTTGAGCGCGAGGGCGAGGGACCAAGACTCGCCGTGACTCGCGTAGCCGCGGGCCGGGAGCCCGTTGATTGACAAGAGCAGATCGTCGCGGTGCGGACCGACCAGCGTCATCCCCCGTTCGACCTCCCGCGGCCGGGCGGCCTCCAGATCGGCGCGAATCGCCTCCGCCAGCATGGTCCGATCCGGTGCCGCCGGACTCGGCCGACCTGCGCCCGGCTGCTCTGGCTGGCCCGGTGGACCGGGTGCAGGCAAGGTGTCCGGGAGGGTGACGCTGGAACGGTAGTCCAGCGCGGTGGCGGACTCGGCGCCGGCGACGGCCTCGTACGCCGCGGCCACGGCCGGCCGCAACGCATCGACGAGTGCCAACCGCGCGGCCAGCACCTCGGCGCCATGCGTGGCCAGGTACCCGTCCCAGACGTCGAGGGTACGCAGATCTCCCTGCCCCCCGGCTCGCCGGGCCGTCCCGGCGGTGCGTAGCAGGGTCGATCGTTGTTTGAGGACCCGGTCGTAGTCGGCGAGGACCGCGGCCATCCTCGGGGTCCGGGCGATCAGCAGCTCGTCGAGGAACTGACGACGCTGCGCCGGATCCCCCTTCACCAGGGCCAGGTCCTCCGGGGCGAACAGCACGGTGCACAGCAGACCGACGATGTCACGCGGCCGGGCGACGGGAGCCCGGTTCAACCGGGCCCGGTTCGCCTTTCCCGGAACGATCTCGATCTCTACCAGCGCGGCCCGGTCACCCCGGACGATCCTGGCGCGGATGACCGCCCGAGACGCGCCGTCACGGACCAGCGGAGCGTCCCCGGCGACCCGGTGGCTGGCCAGCGTGGCGACATAGCTGATCGCCTCGATCACGTTGGTCTTCCCCTGGCCGTTACCACCCACGAAGGTGGCCACTCCCGGACCTAGCGTTAGGTCAAGGGCTGGGTAGGACCGGAAGTCGACGAGGGACAGGTGCGTGAGGTGCACGTCACCCGTGCAGGCGGATCGGCATCAGCAGGTACCGGTAGTCGGGGACCTCGCCGTCGTCGTCGGCCTTCCCGGTCAGGATCGCCGGCTTGTTCGCCGCCACCGCCGGGTCCTCCGCGCTGGCGAAACCGACCCGTACGACGTCCGACTCCAGCGCCCCGAGCGCGTCGAGCAGGTACGACGGGTTGAACGCCACAGACAGCTCCGGCCCATCGTAGGTCACCGGGAGGGTCTCCGTCGCCTGCGCCTCACCGCCCGTTCCAGCCTCCAGCACGAGGTGGTCCGGGGAAAACGTCAGCTGCACTGGTGCGGTCTTCGCAGCGACCAGCGCCACCCGTTTGACAGCCTCCTGCAACGGGGCGATCTCCAGCTGCGCGATCAACGGCGAGCTGTCCGGCAACAGCTTGCGGTAGGGCGGGAAGCTTCCGTCGAGCAACCGGGTCGTCGTCTGCCGGGTCGAGCCGGCGAAACCGGCCAACGTCTCGCCGGAGGGCCCCGCCCCGAGCGCGATGGACACCTCCACCCCTGAACCCGACAACGACTTCGCGGTGTCGAGCAAGGTGCGGGCCGGCACGAGGGCGACCGTGACCGGTGTGGGCGGGGGGCTGTCCGCACCGGTCACACCGCCCACACCGAGCCCGGCGGCTGTTTCCGACGGCCGCCACTTCAGCGTCCGCACGGCGAGCCGGTAACGGTCGGTCGCGGCGAGGGTGAGGGTGTCCCCCTCGATCTCGAGGCGGACCCCGGTAAGGACCGGCAGCGTGTCGTCACGACCGGCCGCGATCGCCACCTGTGAGACCGCCGCAGCGAACGCGGATCCCTCGATGTGCCCCGTGATCGGGGGCATGGCCGGAAGGGCTGGGTAGTCGTCCACCGGCAGCATCGGCAACGCGAACCGAGCATTGCCACAAGTGATCACCAAACGGGTGCCGTCGATGCCCAGATCGATCGGTGCCGCGGGCAGCGCCCGGGTGATCTCCGCGAGCAGTTTGCCGTTGACGAGCCTGCGCCCCTCCTCCGACACGGTCGCGTGCACCGTGCACTGGGCGGCCACCTCGTAGTCGTACGCGGCGATCTTGAGCATCGGTCCGGTCGCGTCGAGGAGCAGGCCCGAGAGCACCTGCAACTGGGTGGTCGGCCGGCTCGGCAACGTGCGTGCGGTCCAGGCGACCGCTTCGGTGAATTCGTCCCGTTCCACCCGGAACTTCATGGTTAGGCCTCCTGTCGTTCCCTCCGGTTGTTCGGAGTCACCCCGCAGGGAACACCGACCAGCATCTCAGAGTGCCAGCAGACGCCGACGAGCGGTCGGCCGCGCTCCGGGCGCTTGCCTGGGGTCCAGCCGCGGCACGTAGATCGCTCGGATCCGGGCTCGAGCCGTTGTCCACACCCCCTAGTACTAAGAGCTTTTGATCATTCTTAGAAAAATCTATTTGGTCGTAGTAGTAGGGGGTGTGGATACTGGGGATAACCACTGTTTCCGCAGGTCAGAGGGGTTGTCGGCCGGTGCAAATCTTGTGGGTGGATCTGTGCATGCGCGCAGTGGTTATCCCCAGGCCCGATCTGCGTCCACAAGGACCACGTTGTCCCTCCACAGGCCTTCCCCGAGTTGTCCACAGGCTGTCCACTGCCACTCCACCGTTCCGACCGCAGGCTGTCCACAACGTTTTCCACAAGCTGTGGGCGGAACCACCCAGTGGGCTCGGTGCGGTTGTCCCCGGTTGTCCGTGGTTGTCCGTGGTCGTTCGGGGGAGTCCTGCCCCGCGGCGTCCGGTCCATGCGCCATGTGTGACACCCGGCGAGGCGTCACGCCCCGCCGTCGGGCGGCAGCCATCGGTCCGCAGGACCGTTCCGGCCGGGGGGAATAGGAGGAATCGTGCTGCCCGGCGGTGGGCGGTGGCAGCGGGCAGCGGCGCTAGGCCTGCCGGGCCTGCAGACGGATGCGGTTCGTCAGCTCGGTGACCTGGTTGTAGATCGCGCGTCGTTCCGCCATCAGACCGCGGATCTTGCGGTCGGCATGCATGACCGTCGTGTGATCCCGACCCCCGAAGTGCTGGCCGATCTTCGGTAGCGACAGGTCGGTCAGCTCCCGGCACAGGTACATCGCGATCTGACGGGCGGTGACCAGCACGCGGCTACGTGAGGTGCCGCACAGGTCCTCCATCGAGACGCCGAAGTACGCCGCCGTTGCGTTCATGATTGCGGCGGCCGTGATGTCGGGATTGCCGGCATCGGGGATGAGATCACGCAGCACGATCTCGGCGAGCGTGCGGTCGACGTGGGACTTGTTCAGGCTTGCGAAGGCCGCGACCCGGATCAGCGCCCCCTCCAGCTCACGGATGTTGCGCTCGATGTGCGTGGCGATGTATTCGAGGACGTCCGGAGGTACCGGCAGGCGCTCCGTGGCCGCCTTCTTCGACAGGATGGCGATGCGCGTCTCGAGGTCGGGCGGGGTGATGTCGGTCATCAGTCCCCACTCGAAGCGGCTGCGCAGCCGGTCCTCCAGGGCCGAGAGCTGCTTGGGCGAGCGGTCGGAGCTGATCACGATCTGCTTCTCGCCGTCGTGCAGGACGTTGAAGGTGTGGAAGAACTCCTCCTGCGTCCGCTCCTTGTTCTCCAGGAACTGGATGTCGTCGACGAGCAGGACGTCGATGTCACGGTAGCGCCGCTGGAACGCCTGCTGGCGGTCGTCCCGGATCGAGTTGATGAAGTCGTTGGTGAACTCCTCGGAGCTCACGTACTTCACCCGCATGTTCGGGTAGAGCTTGAGTGCGTAGTGGCCGATCGCGTGCAGAAGGTGAGTCTTGCCGAGCCCGGAGTCCCCGTAGATGAAAAGCGGGTTGTAGGCCTTCGCGGGTGCCTCGGCGACGGCCACCGCTGCCGCGTGGGGGAACCGGTTGCTGTCGCCGATGACGAACGTCTCGAAAATGTAGCGGGGGTTTAGCCGGGCCTGGGCCGGTTCGGTCTCGTGCGGCGCCGCATCGCGTCCGAGACCCGCGCTGACCCGTACCGGTGGTGTTCCCTCGGTGGCGTCGGGGAAGGGCAGTTCGCCGTTCACCAGTGCCGTCGGTGCCGGTGCCGGTGCCGGAGCGGCTGATGCCGGGGCCGCCGACGAGCCCGGTCTCGCCCCCGGCACCGGGGTTGCGGCGGTGTCGGTCGATCCCGATCCGGCACCCGCGTTCAACGCCGAACCGGAAGCGGGGCCCGAGCCCTGACCCGGTGCGGTGTCGCCTCTGGCGTCCACCGGCCGTACGATCCGGATCGGTCCGCTCATCGGTTCCGGATCGGGCAGGTGTTCGACGGTGACCGCGACCCTGATCTCCCGCCCATAGGCTGTGGACAACGCTGTGGACAAGAAGGGGCGCAGGCGCGAGTCGAGGAGATCCTTGGTGAACTCGTTCGGCGCGGCCAGCAGAGCCGTGTCCTGGACGAGCCCGAGGGGGCGGGTCAGCCGCAGCCAGGCACGCTGCTGGGCGGACAGCGTGCCGTCGGCGACCCCGGCGACGGCCTGGCTCCACACCGCGGCCAGGTCCGGGTCACCCGAAGGTTCGTCCCCGAACGGCAGACCGGCGACGGAGTCGGCGCGGAGGTTGGACACGGGGGCTCCTCGGGCAGTTCGGTACGGTTTGCGGGTGGTGCTGCTCCCCGCGTGCTGGAGGTGCGTCGCGGCTGATGCGGCTGGTGATGTGGTCCCCGGCCACCGAGCGACTGAGGGGCCTCGTCGCGATGGTTCTCCACATCGTCGTCCACAACCTGTGTATGGACACGACACGGCATGCGGCGTGGCGCAACCGGCTCGTTCCCGGGGATGAACCTGTATCAGTGAGGTCATTTGAATCCGCTCCAGGTCCCCCCCGTTCCGCCCTGGCCCCTCCGCCGACCGCCCTCTCCACAGGCGTTTTCCACAGGTCAGGGTGCACCGAGCCGGTCGTTCTCACCGAACGCGGGCATACCTGACGCCGTCTGGTGCCCGCCCCGAGTGAGACGTTGCCACCAGGATCGTAAGGTGCGGCCCGAGCCGCCGTGCCGGGGCCGGAACGTACCCGCGGCGGCCGGGCCGCGTCCCTGCCCCATCGTCGGAGGCGCCGAAGGCCCGCTGCGGCAGTGTGGCATTCCACGGTCGCCGGACGGATGCCGGCTAGCCGCGGCCGCGGTGCGCTCGCGTCTTGGCGTTCGGTGTAGTGCCGTTGTGGCAAGGTCGGCCTGGTGGCGACCGGGCGATGGCCGGATGACGGTGGTGCGGCCAGCCGCGGCCGGCGGGCACGGGGTCGGCGGATCGCCGAAGGTCCCCCCTGCCCGGCAGCGATCCCTCGCCGCCGGACCGTCCGAGGCACCGCCCTGTGTAGGCTAGGCCGAACCGCGGTGTTAGACCGCTTCGTTTGTCGTGGGATCTGCTTGCCCGGGCCGTGTGGTGCGGCCCACTCCCCCCTCGGCGGCGAAGATCACCGCCCGCGTCCATCTTGCAGACGGAGTTCTCACGTGAGTAAGCGCACCTTCCAGCCGAACAACCGTCGGCGGGCCCGCACGCACGGGTTCCGACTGCGCATGCGGACTCGCGCGGGCCGCGCGATCCTGTCCGCCCGCCGTCGTAAGGGCCGCAGCGAGCTCTCCGCCTGACGGCGGGTTCCCGCTGATCCTGCTGGTACCCCTTGCCGGTCATGCTTCCTGAGGGCTCCCGCGTCCGAACCCGGGACGAACATGCCCGGGTGGGGACCACGGGTCGGCGAACCCGATCCGGCCCGCTTGTTGTCCACAATCTGTGGACAACAAGCGGCGATCCGGCACGGGCCGGCTTTGTGGTCGGCCGTCGGGTGGGGAAGGCGGTCGTGCGTAACAGGGTGCGGCGCCGGTTGCGGGAACAGGTACGGGTTCGGCTGGACACGCTCGCGCCGGGGATAATGCTGGTCGTGCGTGCGCTGCCCGATGCGGCGACGGCGAGCTCCGCGGAGCTCGGCCGTGCGCTGGACGCCGCGCTCGCCAGGGTGGCCCGGCCGGCGGATGCCAGGCGCCCGGATGGGCGTGGACGATGACCGCCGGGACGGTGCTGGTCGTGCTGCTGGCCACGGCGGCCGTCGTCGACCTCCTGCTGGCCTCCCGGATGGTGTGGCGCCGCCTGCCGCGGGTCGCCCGCAACGCCGACGGCGCGGTACGCGGTCCCCTGGCCTGGACCTTTACCGGGCTCGTGCGGCTCTACCGAGCCGGCTGGTCGGCCCGCAACGCCGGCATGTGCCGGTTCGAGCCGTCCTGTAGCGCCTACGCGCTGGCCGCGGTGCGGCGCCACGGGGGTATGCGTGGCGGTGCCCTCGCCGTCGCCCGGTTGCTGCGCTGCCAACCGTTTGCGGCCGGCGGGTACGACCCCGTGCCGGGAACGGATCCGGCTCCGGGAATCGTTCGGAGACCCAGGGGCGCGATGGCCGACCCCGGCAGGTCTCCCGACGGTCGGAGCGCGGGCGATCCGGTTGTCGCCGTACCGCCCGTCCACAGGCATGGTCCTCCGTCTCCCAGCCGGGGGGCGCGGGCCGAGATCGCCGGTTCCGGTCGCGGACCGTGGGTGTGAGGAGTCAGACTGTTGTTGGATCCCCTATACCACCTCGCGGCGAACGCGATCGTCTTCTTTCACCAGGGATTCGCGCCGATCTTCGGTGCTGCCAGTTTCTTCTCCTGGGCCTTTTCGGTCGTCCTGCTGGTCGTCTGCGTCCGTATTCTGATCTTCCCGCTGTTCGTCAAGCAGGTGAAGTCGCAGCGGACGATGCAGGTGATGCAGCCCCGGATCAAGGAGATCCGGGAGAAGTACGGGCACGACAAACCCCGCATGCAGCAGGAGATGATGGCGCTGCAGCGGGAGCATGGAAACCCGCTTCTCGGCTGCCTCCCGATCTTCCTCCAGATCCCGCTGTTCATCGCGCTGTTCCACGTGTTCACCCACCTGGCGCCGATGAACGAGGGCCCGAACCACTCGCTGGTCTGGCGTTCCCAGGTCGGGCTCTCCGCGGACCAGGTGGAGCAGATCGCCTCGGCCAAGGTGTTCGGCATCTCGTTGGCGAGCAAGTTCACCTCCGATGGCGATTTCTCGCGCTTCCTCGGCGTCGACAGCACGCACGTCAGGATTCTCGCGATCGTCCTGATCGTGCTGATGGGTCTTACGACCTTCCTCACGCAGCGCCAGATCATGGCCCGCACCGGGCCGGTCGACCCGCAGCAGGCGATCATGCAGAAGGCGCTGCTCTACGGCTCCCCGCTGATGCTCGCCTTCTTTGGTTTCCGTTTCCCGATCGCCGTGCTGCTGTACTGGCTCACCACCAACCTGTGGAGCATGGGCCAGCAGTTCTTCATCATGAAGAAGATGCCGCCGATCAAGACCGAGGATGCGAACGGCCGGCTGCCCGGTGCCCGTCCGGCCGCCGACGGCGCCGTCACCCCCGCTCGGCCGGCTCCCGGTGTCCGAGCCGGGGCGAAGTCGAAGAACCGCCCCCGGTCTGCCTCGGTGACCCCGACCAAGGGCAGCGATTCCGGTGCCGCGGCGGCCGGTCGGACGTCCTCGACGGCTCCCCCCGGCACCCGGTCCCGTAACGGCACCTCGACCGCGACCCGTACTGCGGTGACTCCGAAGGCGGGGGTGACTCCGAAGAGTGGTAAGGCGGGGGCGCCGGCCGGTCCCGGTGCCAACGGCGTCTCGGGCGGTGGCGTCTCGGACAACGGCGTCGCCGCTACCACGGCCGCATCCACGGAGCGGAGCGCGGAGGCGAAGACCAGCGCGGCGGGCCGCAGGAACGCCCCGGGCAAGAATGCCGGGCAGAGCGCGGCGAGCGGGCCGACGGCACCCTCCGACGGGGAGAGCACGCCCCGGCCGGCACCCGTACCCGCCGGAGTGCGGCGCCAGGTCGGCGGCTCCCGACCCGCGAAACGGCGCGGCAAGGGCAAGCGGCCCGGTGGGCGGCGTTGATCCGGGAGACGCCGTTCCCGACCAACCGACCAACCGGCAGGCTGCCGACCCGATTTCGTCATCGAGTGGCGGCATCCCGTAATCTCTGCTCCGCCGCCCCCGTTCCCCTGGAGAGTCGCTGATGACCGGTTCGGCACCTGAACTGGCTGTGGATGGAGCCGGAGTCTCCGACGAGCACGCTCCCTCGGACGAGACTGCCGGCACGGAGGATCGGCGTCTGTCCGATCTCGAGTTGGAAGGCGAGATCGCCGCCGACTACATCGAGGGTCTGCTCGACATCGTCGACATGGACGGTGACCTCGATCTCGACGTCGAGAGCGGCCGCGCCGTCGTCGCCGTGGTAGGCGAGGGGCTGGACAAGCTCATCGGGGCGGGCGGCGAGACGCTGGAGGCGTTGCAGGAACTGACCAGGCTCGCGGTGCTCCAGAAGACGGGCACCCGCAGCCGTCTCATGCTCGACGTCGGCGGCCATCGCGCCCGGCGGCGGGTCGAGCTTCGCAAGATTGCGATCGCCGCGGCGTCGCGCGCCATCACGCGTGGTGAGCCGGAGAAGCTGGCTCCCATGACGCCGTTCGAGCGCAAGGTGGTGCACGACACCGTTGCCGGGATCGACGGCGTGCACAGTGAGTCCGAGGGCGAGGAACCCGGCCGCCGGGTGGTCATCCTTCTCGGCTGACCGGCGCCGACCGATGGCGGGTCGGTGGCGGCCGGCGCGTTCCGCCGTGCTGGCCGCCGCTGTGGGTGTCGGCTTGGCGGCCGTGCTCGGCATTCTGCATGCCTATCTGACCAGGCCCTTCTGGTACGACGAGATCTGGCGCGCCCACTTCGTCAGCGAACCGGCGTCCTCGTTCTGGCCGGAGCTGACCGTCGCCAACACCCCCTCGGCGCTGGGTTGGTTCGGCCTGACCCGGGTGGCCGGCGAGGTTCTCGGCTGGCACAGCTGGTCGCTCCGGCTTCCCGGGTATCTCGCCGTGCCCTTGCTCGGTGCCGCGATCGTCCTGCTCACCCGCCGTTTCACCGGCCTGGTCGCGGCGGTGTTCGCCACGTGCTGGCTGTGCCTGAACGTGACCTTCCTGGATCTCGCGACCCAACTCAAGCCGTATTCCGTCGAGGCGCTGGCCGCCGTCTGCATCGTCCTCGCCTGGTCGACCGGATCATCTCCGCGGCCCTCGCTGTCCCCGCAGCCTGAATCTGTCACCGGCGGGTTCTCCCGTGCCCGGCTCCTGCGACGCACCGCGGCGGGCCTGTTGGCCCTGACCGCCGTGCCCGGGATCTTTCTGGTGCTGCCGTTGGCGACCGCGGAGGTATGGCGCGGTCCGGTGCGGTGTTGGCGACTGGTGGAATGCCTGCCCGCGGTCGCCATCAGCGTGGCGCACACCGTGTTCTTCATCGGGCACCAGTCCAGTCAGCGTCGCGGCGACTACTGGGATCGCCAGTTCATCGCCGGTCGTGGGCCGGTCGAGGCCGTACGCTTCATCGTCGATCAGATGCGAGCCTTCATCACCGGTATGCCGCCCGGCATCGACCGGTTCGACCCGAGCCTCATCCATGCGACGGTGCCCGGGGGGCCGGTTGTCTCGGTGCTGCTCGCCGTGGCGGTGTCGATCGCCGGCCTGACCGGCGTCCTCGTGCTGGCACGACGACCGGACGGCAGGCTGCTCCTCACCGTACTCGGCGGAGCCCAGGTGCTGATGCTGGGAGCGAGCGCCGCGCGGTACTGGCCGTTCGGGCCGACCCGGACCAACCTCTTCGTCGTGCCGCTGATCGTCGTTGTGATCGTGGTGGGCACCCGGCGGCTGGTGGTCCTGTTCGTGGCGGCGGTGCGACCTCGTATCCCCGCCGTCGGGCCTCAGCCGGCCGTACCGACACCGATGGCCGCGACCCCGACCCTCCCTACCGGAAGGACTGTCACCGAGCAGTCACGATTGGATGTTTCCGGTGTCTCGCCGACGTCGAGCGCCGGCGCGAACACGATTTCTCCGACCGCCGTGCTGCCGTTGGCCGGCTTCGCAATGATCATCTTGCTTGGTGTCCCGCTCCTGGGAACCTCGCTGTCGGGAAGCGGGCAGCTCTGGGATCATCGGCACCGGACTCGTGGCCTCGATCGGATGGTCGACGCGGCCATCGCGGCCCGGCAGCTGCACCGCCCGGGAGACCTGGTGGTGGTCGGGGGCCGCCTCGCCCGGCCTGGCTGGCTGTACGCGATGGAGGCGAGTGACGACCCGGCGCGTGAGCCGGCAGCTCTCCCCAGTGCCGGCGCTGGGCGGGTACCGGCCCGGGTACCACGGCAGGACACGATCTTCTTCGGCGCTGCGGGTACCTCCCTGGTCGGCGAGCTGGCGAACCGCCGGGTCCCGCCGACCCGGCTGCTCGTCTTCGTCTTCGACGCGGAGCGGCCGGCGCTCGCGCCCGACCTGGCCACGCTGCCCCGGGCGGGGTGGTGCGCCGGCCGTGGCTGGCAGTTCCCCCTCACCGGAACGCTGACCGTCTTCGATCGCTGCGCCGGCGCCGCCCCGCGACTCGATCGGCCGCAGCGGACCGTGGTGTCCGACCGGACGACCTGACATCCGTCCCCCGGGCCGGAACCGTGCCTCCCGTGGGGGTGGCGGCGCGAGCATCTCGAGGTCGGCGGGGATGCTTGTCGGGTGCGCGGTCTTCTGACTTTCTCGTCCTGCCCAGCTTTCTCGTCCTGTCCGGCCGGGTCCACGGATCCGGTCTCCCACCCGCCCGCTGCCGGCGGTCACCTGGCGATGCCCACGGGCCCAACCCGGCTCGGCTCGATGCTGTGGCCGGTCGAGGTGACGCAGGCGGCCCGGCCGGCGCGGGCTGGCCGTATGGCATGGCGGGGGATCCGGCCATGACGGGTCTCCCGGATGCCCCCGAGGTGTCCCCCGTCGCGGTGGAGATTTTCGGCACGCGGACCGGATCCGCGGCGCGCTACGTCGAGCTGCTGGCGACCGACGGGGTCGAGCGCGGGCTGATCGGTCCGCGTGAGACTGACCGGCTCTGGGACCGCCACGTACTCAACTGCGCGGTCCTGGCCGACGTGGTCCCGGCGCAGGCCGATGTCGTGGACGTCGGCAGCGGCGCGGGGCTGCCGGGTATCCCGCTGGCGCTCGCCCGCCCGGATCTGCGGGTGGTGCTGCTCGAGCCGATGGAACGCCGGTGCCGATTCCTGCACGAGGTTGTGGCGACCATAGGTCTGGAGGACCAGATTTCTGTGGTACGTGGCCGCGCGCCGGATGCCGGAATCGGCCCGGACGGTCGTAGATTCGGGATAGCCGTAGCCCGCGCAGTCGCTCCCCTGGAGCGGCTGCGCGCAATCCTCTTTCCGATGCTGCGACCAGGTGGTGTCATGCTGGCGATGCGCGGTTCACGGATCCTGGAGGAACTGCAGGACGCGCGCAGCGGTCTCGGAACTCAGGGTTGGCATCCCGTGGATGTCGTGAGGTGCGGGGAGGGGCGGGTGGAGGAACCCGCCCGTGTCCTCCGGGCCGTACGTTCATCCCAGCGCACCCGGGCCGAGAGCAGGGGAGGGCGCGGCGACGGTGAGCGGCACGATGGCAGACAGGTCAGACGGACGTCACGGGATTCACTCCGATCACGGGAGGTCGGTCGTGACCAGCCGACACGTGGACAGTCTCGTTCCACGTGAAACAGCGTCGGCGGGCCAGGGTGGGGCCAGGGGTGGGGGCTTGCGGGGCTATGACCCCGCGCTCTCCGCACTGGACCTGCTCGATCCCTCGACCCCGATCGGAGCGGCGGCGGCAGCAGCAGTGGAAGTACTGGTGGTAGAACGACGACAACCATTCCCTCGCCCCACCCGGCGGCGCATCATCTCGGTCGTCAACCAGAAGGGCGGTGTAGGGAAGACGACGACGACGGTCAACCTGGCGGCGGCGCTGGCATCTCATGGCTCCCGGGTCCTAGTAATCGATCTTGACCCGCAGGGCAATGCCTCGACGGGGCTCGGCGTCAACCATCATTCCGGGGTCCCCTCGATCTACGAGGTCCTGGTGGGGGATCGGCCCCTCGACGAGGTCATCGTGAAGTCCGCCGAGGCGCCGGGGCTGTTCTGCGCGCCCGCAACGATCGATCTTGCCGGCGCGGAGATCGAGCTGGTGTCGCTGGTGGCGCGGGAGAACCGGCTGCGGCGGGCCATCGCGAGCATGCAACGGGACGTCGACTATGTTTTCATCGACTGCCCGCCCTCTCTCGGGCTGCTGACCGTCAACGCCCTCGTGGCCGCCCGTGAGCTGCTCATCCCGATCCAGTGCGAGTACTACGCGCTGGAGGGCCTCGGCATGTTGCTGCGCAACGTGGAACTGGTGCAGGCGCACCTGAACCAGGAGCTGCGCCTGTCGACCATCCTGCTCACCATGTACGACTCCCGGACCAGACTGGCCGACCAGGTCGTCCACGAGGTCAAGGAACACTTCGGGGACCGGGTGCTGTCCACCACCATCCCCCGGAACGTGCGTCTGGCGGAGGCGCCGAGCTATGGGCAGTCCGCGCTGACGTACGATCCGACGTCGCGCGGCTCGCTGTCCTATCTGGCCGCGGCGTGCGAACTCGCGGAACGGGGTCGGGACTCGAATGGAGCGGCATGATGAGTGCTCGGCGCAGTGGTCTGGGGCGAGGGCTGGGGGCACTCATCCCGGTTACTCCTCCTCCCCTCGACGGTCAGGTGGGCACCGCCTCGGCTGACTACGGTGACTACGCCGACTACGGCAGTGGCTACGGCGGCCGGGGGACGGGTCGCGGCTCCGGCGACAGCACCGGGCCGCTGCCCGTACCCGGGGCGACCTTCCGCGAGATCCCCGTCGAGTCGGTCAGCCCGAACCCGCGCCAGCCCAGGACTCACTTCGATAAGGACGCCCTCGAAGAGCTGGCGGCGAGCCTCCGCGAGGTCGGGCTGCTTCAGCCGATCGTGGTACGCGAGGTGGCCCCCGAGCGCTACGAGCTCGTCATGGGTGAACGCCGGTGGCGTGCATCGAAGATCGCCAAGCTTCCACGGATTCCCGCCATCGTGCGGGAGACCGCGGACGACGCCATGCTGCGCGACGCGCTGCTGGAGAACCTCCACCGCCAGCAGCTCAACCCGCTGGAGGAGGCTGCGGCGTACGAACAGCTGCTCCGCGACTTCGGTGCGACGCACGAGGAACTGGCCAGTCGGCTCGGGCGGTCCCGGTCGCATGTCACCAACATGATCCGGCTGCTCGGGCTCTCGCCCGCGGTACAAAGACGGGTGGCGGCCGGCGTGCTGTCCGCGGGCCATGCCCGCGCGCTGCTCTCGTTGCAGGATCCGGACGCCCAGGACCGGCTCGCCACCCGCATCGTCGCGGAAGGTCTCTCGGTGCGGGCCGTCGAGGAGATCGTGGCACTGGACGACGAGACCCCGCGTAAGCGGGCGTCGCGGGCGCCAGGGGCCGCCTCACCGGCCCTGGCGAGGCTCGCCGACCGCCTCTCGGATCGCTTTGAGACCCGCGTGAAGGTGGACATGGGCCGCAGCAAGGGGAAGATCACGGTCGAGTTCGCCTCGATCGAGGACTTGGAGCGGATCGTCGCCGTGATGTCGCCGTCGGCCTCGGTCGACGGCTTGTTGGACTAGGCGTCCGGCTCGGGTTCGCTCGGGGTTCTCTGGGGTTCTCGAGCCGGGCGCGGATCGCGCGGTCCCGGGCTGTGCCGGGCTCCCCCGGGTGGCTGCGCGCCTGTCCGCCGAGTGCCGGGCCATCGCTGTGCTCAGGCGAGATTGCCGGCCTGGCCGACCTTGCGCAGCACGCCTTCCGGCGTCATCGATCCCAGCAGACGTTCCAGGGCGACCTCGACGTCCTCTCGCCAGCTCACCGCGTTCTTCACCTCGAGCCGCAGCCGCGGCCATCGATGGTGAGGCCGGACCGTCTTGAAACCGACCGCGAGGAGATAGTCGGCGGGCAGGATGCAGCGGGTGTCGGAGTTCTGGAGGTCACCGAACGCTTCCACCGCCTTGAAGCCGCGGCGGATGACGTCCTTGGCGACGGACTGGACGAGGATCCGCCCCAGCCCCTGCCCGGTGAACTCATCGACGATCGACGCTGTCATGAGCAGCACCGCGTCCGGTGAGACCGGGCTGGTGGGAAAGGCCGCCGATCGAGGCACGTAGGCCGGCGGAGCGAACATCACGAATCCGGCGGGGACGCTGTCGACATAGGCGATCTTTCCGCAACTTCCCCATTCCAGGAGGGCCAGGGAAACCCACGCCTCCTTCTCGAGGTCGGTGCCTCCGGCCTCCTCCGCGCGGCTCCGGGCCACCGGATCGAGCTCCCAGAAAACGCAGCGGCGGCAGGGCAGAGGGAGATCGTCAATATTGTCCAGGGTGATGTTCGCGATGCGACGGCTCATCGAAAAAGGCGCTCCATGGGTCGGCCACCGGGCCTCCGGTCGCCGAGGTCAACGTCGACGGACGCGGAGGCTGTTACGGAACCAGCCTAGGCTGCCGAGCATGAATTTTCCCCATCGACGCACCGGCCTCGTTTCACGTGAAACGTCAGCCTTGTCGATGGAATGTCTTGGTGACCGGTCAGGTGCGGCTAGCAAGGCGGGGGACGTGAAGCTGGCCCGTCGGCGCGTCCTGCTCGGGTGGGAGAAAGAGCCGTTGGGCCGCGGCGAGCACCGCCTCGGCGACGGTTGCCCGGAATGCGGTGAAGCCAAGGGCCTTGGTGTCATGTTCGTTTGTCAGATATCCGAGGTCGAGCCGTACGGCCGGCATCCGGGTCCGCCGAAGCAGACTCCAGACTTTCGGATGGGTGCGGCAGTCCAGCATGTCGGTCCGGGAGACGATTTCACGGTGGACGAGCTGGGCGAAGCGCTCACCCACGGCGGACGACCCGCGCGCGTTGCCGTAGTAGTAGGCCGACACCCCCTGGGCGTGCGGGGATGGACTGCTGTCGGCGTGCAGCGAGATCAGGAGATCTGCTTCGAGCTCGTTCGCCCGCGCGGCCCGCTCCTCCTCGCTGGGGGACTCGTCCAGTCCGTGGATGAGGTGCGCCTGCAGGCCCGAGTCGAGTAGCCGCGTGGACATCCGGACGGCGAGGTCGGCCATGAGATCCCGTTCGCACAGATTGCCGCAGACGATGCCCGGATCGTCGCCACCGTGGCCGGGATCGATGGCGACGACGACTCCGAGCAGCGAGGAGCCGTGGGCCAACAGCCGGACAGACTCCCGCAGCACGTCGGGCCGGCCACCAGTGACTGTGCGCTGCAGGCGTTTGAGTTCGCGCAGGGTGTGTGGCCCGCATTGGCCGTCCGGATCGAGACCCCGGTTGCGTTGGAAGTCGCGGACCGCGGACTCGGTGCGTGGCCCGAAGATCCCATCCGTGCGGCCGACGTCGAAACCCATGTTGAACAGGCGCTCCTGGAGCGCCGCCACGTCATCGCCGACAAAAGGGTGCGCGGGACTGTGGTAGAGTAGACGGTCGCCGAGCTTGTGGCGTGCCTCCTCCAAGGCACGCGCCGTGTCTGGACCGAGTATCCCGTCGGCGGACAGCCCCCGGCTCTGCTGAAAGGCGCGCAGCGCGTTGTCGAGGTCTCGGTCGAACCGATCGGCCGGCTCGGCCGGAACGCCGCCGGGAGTACCGTCGACAGCCGGGACCCGCGTGTCCTGGGACGGGTCCGCGGCGGAAGCAGCACCTCTATCCGAGGCACTCTTATCCAGGGCACTCTTACCTGGGTCACCCTTACCCGGGCCGGCCGGATCCCGGCTCTGCCGGGGCGTCACGGGAAGAAAACCAAGATAGGTCAGGGCCGCCCGAACCTCGGCGACGGCGGAACCTTGGTCTCCCAGACGTAGCAGCTTCACCGATGCATACCTTTCAGCTCGCCTGCCCCAACGTGCCCCTGGCGAAACCCGGTGCCCCTGGCGAAACCCGGTGCCCCTGGCGAAACCCGGTGCCCCTGGCGAAACCCGATGGTCGGGGCCACCGCGTCGACGAATGATGCGCCGACGGCCGATTGCTGAATCTCAAGCCTAGGGCATGCCCGTGCGGTCTCGACCGACCGCGAACCGGATCCTCCAGTATTGACCGTGCGTGACCAGGCCGCCGTGATACTCCCACGATGCTCGTGACGGCGGGAGAAAGTTCCCGGGCTGCACGTGGTATCCGGTTGTCGTGGGCGAACCGGCGCGGACCAGTCCGGGAACGACGTCGGCCCGCCGGGATCACACCCGGCGGGCCGACGGTGGAACGACCGCGTGACGAGATCAAATGTAGGCCGAGAGGTCACGCAGCAGGGCGGCCTTCGGCTTCGCGCCGACAATGCTCTTGTCGATCGCGCCCTTGACGAACACAGCCATGGTCGGGATCGACATGATCTGGTAGTTCCGGGGGGTCTCCGGGTTCTCGTCGATGTTCAGCTTGACGACCCGGAGCTTCTCGCCATGCTCCTTGGCGATCTCCTCCAGAACGGGTGCGACCATCTTGCAAGGGTCGCACCACTCGGCCCAGAAGTCCACCAGGACCGGCTTGTCGCTCTCCAGTACCTCGGTCACGAAGGTGCTGTCGGTCACGGGGGTGGTGGAACCTGCCATGTTGTTCTCCCTGATGGATGATCTCTTAGTGGACGGGAAGGCGATCAACGGGCCGGTGGTGGCCCGCGGACGGCGCCCGACCGGCCTTCGGGCAGCCGGGTCGGGCAGGCCTGATCCAGCGCCGCTCGGTCGGCCGCTCGGCGCTGGATCAGGCAGGTTGCGGCGTCGGGGTCACGACCCGGGGAGCCACGGTGGTCACCTCGCCCGGGCCCTCCCCGGCGGCGATGAAGCGCTCCGCGTCGAGAGCGGCGGCGCAGCCCGTGCCAGCCGCGGTGATGGCCTGGCGGTAGGTGTGGTCGACCACGTCGCCACAGGCGAAGACCCCGTCCAGGTTCGTCTTCGTGGTCGGGTGCGCGACCGAGATGTAGCCGGCGTCGTCGAGGTCGAGCTGACCACGGACGAGTTCGGTACGCGGAAGGTGACCGATCGCGACGAACAGCCCGGTGGCCGGAAGATCCTTCTCCTCACCGGTGACGGTGTCGCGTAGCCGGACGCCGGTGAGCTTGTCCGTGCCCAGGAGCTCGGTGACCTCTGCGTTCCACCGGAACTGGATCTTCTCGTTGGCGAAGGCCCGCTCCTGCATGATTGCGCTGGCCCGGAGTTTGTCCCGCCGGTGGATCACCGTCACCGAGCGGGCGAAGCGGGTCAGGAAGGTCGCCTCCTCCATCGCCGAGTCGCCCCCGCCAACCACCGCGATGTCCTGATCCCGGAAGAAGAAACCGTCGCAGGTCGCACAGGCGGAGACCCCGTGGCCGAGCAACCGCTCCTCGTGTTTGACGCCGAGCATGCGGTAGGCCGAACCGGTGGCGACGATGACCGTGCGGGCGAGGTAGGTCCTGTCCTCGATCTTGACGACCTTCGGGTTCGCCGCGAGGTCGAGCTCGGTGACGTCGTCGGTCACCAGTTCGGCTCCGAACCGCTCCGCCTGCCGCCGCAGGCTCTCCATCAGTTCCGGACCCTGGATGCCGTCCGGAAACCCAGGAAAGTTCTCCACCTCGGTGGTGTTCATGAGCGCTCCGCCGGCCGATACCGCGCCCTCGAACACGAGTGGCCGTAGGTTGGCCCGGGCGGTATAGATAGCGGCCGTGTACCCTGCGGGGCCCGAACCGACAATGACGACATCGCGTATGTCGTCCTCGCCGTCGGGCTGGCTGCTGCGGCCGGTGACATCCTGGCCGTCCTCCTGGGCTGTCACACCCGCTCCTTTCATGCTACGGGATCCCTGTGAGCCGGGTGGGCCCTCGCCGGTACCTGTCGCCCCGGCTTCATCCGAGTTCCTCGTTCATCGGTCCGTCCATGGAGACGGTGCCCGACAGCGACAACCGTTTCCGCGGGCATCTGATTCCATCCGCGCCCGCCACCGGTGCGTGCCACGGCCGGGCTCCCGGCCCCTCTCGATGCGTCAACCCCCACCTCAGTGCCGCAGGGTGGACACGCTGTACCACGGCGCGGTGGAGACGGTGGTGATGCCGCAGCGGGCGTCGACGACCAGCACCCTGGCCACCGCCGGTTGCATGGGCACGGAGAGCACGATCAACAGCGCCGGCTGGTCGTTGTAGACGACGCGGTCGAGGGCGAGGATCGTTCCACCCGTCTGCGCCGCCAGGCTCTGGTAGCACGGGCGCAGGCCAGGGGTGTCCAGCACCGAGCGCAACCGGTCGACGTCCACCGTCGCAGGGGTCGTCGCGCCGCCGGCCGCCGCGGGCGCGGGCGGCGGCACGAGCGGCAGCGCCGCGGACCCCAGGATCCGGCCGGCCAGCAGTTCCCGGCCGTGCCGCACGACGTCCGAGGGAGCGACGCTCGCCTGCGAGACCGCCATCATGATGAGGGGAGCGGAGCTGGCGGAGCCGCGTTCGGCCACCACCGAACCGCCGGCCGGGCCGGAGCTGTCCACGGGGTTGGACGCCGCTACCCTGTGATCGACGTTGGCGCTCCGCAGACCGTGGTATACGAAGATCGCCGCCCCGAAGGTGATGAAGGCGATGCAGACCGCCATGATGGACACCCAGTCCCGTCGGGGGCGCGCACCCGGCGCACCCGGACGGCTCCGCGGATCCCGGCGCCGGGCCGGTTGATGGTCTGTGAGCCCAGCCCCCGCCCCACCTCGGCCGGGCCGCCGCCTTGGCCTGTTGCCACTCGCCGCCCGCCCACCCGTGCCATCCCCTGGATCGGTGTGGACGGCCTCGGTGTGGACCGCCTCGGTATCCCCCACGAGGGGTTCCGTGCCGGTGGCCCCGGCGGCTCCCGTGGTGCCGGCGAAGCCGGAGCTCGCGGGCCCCGGACCGGTCGGCGCGGCCGGGTTCCGGCCCGGTCCCGGCCGAGAGGGAGCAGGTGCGTAGGCCGCCAGCGCAGCCTGGAGGCGTTCGGCCACCTCGCCGGGCATCGTCAGGGCCGCCAAGCGGGAGAGGTCCGTACGGACCCTGCGGAGGGCGACCATCGACTCCTGGCATGAGACGCAGCCCTCGATATGCTCGCGGACGGAGCGGGGGAGCGGCTCTCCGTCCGCGAAGGCGTCCAGCAGCTCGGCGTCCGGGTGATGCACGTGCGCGCGCAAGCGGCGACCCGCCGGGAAGGGATCGGAGGGAGCCGCCGGTCGGCGTCGGTCACCCGCAGGCTCAGTCGCCATTGCTGATCACCTCCTTCGGCAGATCCGGATGGCGTCGGCCGCGCCCGCGGGGCCGCGGCGGATGGGCCGACCTCCGGTAACGGGCTGCTGCCCCGGTGAGCCCGCCGCATCCTGGTGTCTTCCTTCTGAGACGGCGGGCGAAGCCGCCGGGTTCCCTGACCGGGGGGGACCCATCAGGACGGCGAGCTGCGCGCGACCGCGCGAACGCCGGCTTTTCACCGTCCCGACCGGAACTCCCAGCAGCCCCGCCGCCTCGGCGACGGGTTGTCCTGCCACGTCCACCAGCACCACGGCGGTCCGCAACCCGGGCGTCAGCCAGCCCAGCGCCTCCTCGACGTCCAGGTGCAGGTCATGCTCGGCGACGCACCCGCGGGGATTGACCGGATCACGAATCTGGCCTTTCGGGGTAGTCGTCATGGGCACCGTCGGGCGGGCGGTACGGCGGCGCAGCCCAGCTCGGCGTCGGGGCGGCCACCAGGACTTCGGCGGGTGGACCGACTCTCACCGTCCTCCCGTCAGGACCGGAACGTGATCTCCGCGATCGACCCGCGGTACTGCCCGGCGTTCGACGGCAGCGAGGTCAGCCACAGCACCCAGTACTGCGAGGGGTTCACGTCCGACGACATCGGCAGGACCACCGTGCCGCTGGCGCCCGACTTCTGGGCGACCACGCGGTCGAAGCCGTCGAGCGACTCCGACAGCCTGTCGCCGCTGCGCAGCTCGAACGACACCGGACCCAGGCTGCCGACCGTCACGGTGGCCGAGGTGGGCAGGATCTTTTGCGGAAACGCCATGCGCAGCCCGACACCCGGCTTGAGGTTGCCGAACGTCGAGCTAGTGTAGTTGCTCGTCGTCCACTCCGTCGACGTGTTCCCGTCGAACGCCTTGCCGACATCCGCCGGTTTCTCGGTCTTGGGTTCACCCGAAGGTGCGAGCGGGTCGAAGGAGTCCGTGCTGCTTGGCTTGAGGATGGTTCCGGTGGGGGTCGCTGGCACCGTGGTCGGGGTGCCGGAGTTGGCAGCGTTATTCTTTTCGCCGTTGCCACGCAGGGTGATTACGGCGACCACCGCGATTGCGACGACCACCACCAGAGCGATCCACGGCACGGCCCGCCCCAGCGACGGCCCGCCACGGCGCCTCGGGCCGGAACCAGGCGGGTAGCGGTCGGATCCCGCCGGGTAACCGCCACCTCCGGCTGGATAGCTGCGGTCGTCGTACCCGCTGCGGCCGTAGCCGGTCCCGTCGCCGCGGGACCCGTGGGGGCCTTCCACCCGGGTGTCGTACCGGGCGTCCCGGCCGGGGCCCGGGTAGCCGGCGGTGTCGGCATAGCGGCCCTGCGCCGGGTAATCCCCCGGCGCGAGGTAGTCCGAGGATGCGAAGGCGTCCACGTCCATCGCCTCGGTGCTGGGCGGGGCGTCACCGAGGCTCATCAACCCGGTGTCGAGCACGGCGTCCACCGGGTTGATCGACTTCAGCTCTTCGACCAGGTCGGCCGCCGTGGTGATGGGCGCCCCGACCCGATCGTCGCCGAGGGTGGCCATGGTGATGGCGTCGAGATCACGCGGAACTGACGAGGCGACCTGTCGGGGAGTCCGCAGCCGGCCGCCCGAGGTGGGTGCGGTGGGCAGACCGCGGTCCCCGCCGAGGGGCCAGTAACCGGTGAGCCCGGCATACAGCAGGCCACCGAGCGCCCGGACGTCGGCCGCGGCGATCAGGTCGGGATTCACCGCCGTGGCGTCGGGGCCGCAGCCTGCGCGGTCGGCCGTGCCTGGGCCGGAACCGTCGTCCCCGCCGATCCCACTCTGGTCGGGCTGGTTACCGTGCCCGTCGAGCTCCGTCGCGGGGAGGGAACCGTCGAGTTCCGCGAGCACCCCGCCGATCTCCAGGTCAATGACCTTGACGGTGCCGTGGCTGGAGACGATGACGTCACCGGGGTTCAGGTCACCGTGATGGATGCCGCGCTCGTGTGCCGCGGCGATGACTCGGGCCGCGGCGAGCACCACGGCGCCGGCCTGCTCCGGGCGTAGCGGCCCGTCGGTGGAAAGCTGACGCAGCGTCTTGCCGTCCACCCATTCCGAGACGACGTAGGAGATGCGTCGGGACTCGGCCGTGGTAGTGGTGGCGTCGTAGGTCGAGGCGGCGCCGGGATGCACCAGCCGACCGGAGTTGATCGCTGCGGTGAGAAGCCGGCGGGCCGCCTGCTCCTGCTCCGGATCCGTGGCCGGCCCGCCGCCGCCCGCGGACGCGGGGCCGTGCTCGACGATGCGTACTGCCACCGGTCGGGCGAGCACCTTGTCGTCGCCTCGCCAGAGGGTGACGGGCCCACGGGTCGTCAACGCGGAGAGCAGACGGTAGCGGCGGTCGAGCACGGACTCGGCGAGGATGGCGGTGCCGGAGTGCGGCGTCGCACCCCGGACTCCGGGCGCGTTCGGGTTCACGTCGTTATCGACGTCCCCGGCCTGCGGTCGGTTGCTTCCGTCGACCACAGCGCCTCCGTCGTCCACGGGCCCGGCGTCCACAATCCGCCGTCGGGCTTCCCTACCTCACCCGGGCAGGGGTTCCGCCCAGCGTGCCGCCACCGTAGGCGGACACCCCGGGTACCCTCCGTCGCTCTGACCAGCCGCCTCGATGAACGAAGCGACGAGCGGGAGGCTGCGCCTGGTTTACCGGCGACGTTGGGTGGGGCCCGCGCACAGCGTGTCCAGTGTACGAGGAGGTCAGAAGGATCTCGCGAATGTCTTGGGACAACCCGCCCATGTGTACCGACTGTGACGATCGGCGAGCCGATTCTTTCGGTGACGTGCGAGGATGCCCCGGGAGTAACGACGACAAGGATCTTTCTGGTGCCGGCGGGATCGTCTTGGCTGGCCCCTAGGCGCCATCACTGCCGGTCAGCCGCGTTGCGATGATCGCCCCGGCCGTCGGGACAGCCGGCCGCCGAGTCGTCCGTTCACCTCCGCCAGCAGGGCGTTGATCTCGTGTATCCCCATCCGGGTGGCGACCGCGAGGAAGAGCCCGCCTCCCACGGCCGCGGCGAGCACCACCGCGACCCCGGAACCAAGCCACCCCTCACCCACGACCGCGCGGGCACCTCGGGCGAGCAGCGACGCGAGGACGGCGCCGATCCCGGCCGTGATCGCGACCCGGGTGATGACCTGCACGGTGCGATTGCCATCGATTCCCCCGAGCCGCCGGTGCAACAGGGTGCTCGTCGCCGCGAGGCCCATCAGGTAGGCGGTGGCGAAGGAGAGCGCCAGCGCGACGGCCCGGTGCTCCTCGGGCACGACCACGGTGAGGACCAGGGCACCGATGACGTTCACCGCCACGACCCCGATGTTGACCAGTGCCGGGGTGCGACTGTCCTGGTAGGCGTAGAACACCCGTAGCTGTACCTGGAACAGGGAGAACGGCACGAGGGCCAGGGCGAAGGCGCTGAGGGTATCGCCGATGTCCATAGCGTCGCCGTAGCCGGTCGCGCCGTGATGGAATACGGCGACGGCGATCGGCCGGCCCAGGGCGAGGATGAACAGGGCGGCGGGCACGATCGCGGTGATCGTGACCCGGGTCGCCATCGAGATGTCGGCCCGCACCAGGTCCCTGCGCCCCTGGGCGGCGTGCCCGCTCATCCTCGGCAACAGTGCGGTGATGACCGAGACGCCGATGATGGCGTACGGGAGCTGGAAGATCTGGTATCCGTACGTGTAGATCGTGTAGGCGGTCGTCGCCGTCGACAGGTTGACGATCACCAGGTAGCCGGCCTGGCTGATCACGACGAACAGCAGCGTCCACCCCGCCAGCCGAGCCGTCGAGCGCAGTTCGGGATGCCGCATGTCCAACCGCGGCCGGTAGCGGAAACCGACCTTGCGCAGCGAGGGGAGCAGCGCGAGGGTCATGACGACGACGCCCAGCGTCGTCCCGGCGGAGAGCACCGTCACCTGGGTGTCGGTGATGGCCTTCGGCCCGTCCACACCCGGCGGGCGCGGACCCGCGATGAAATAGGTGAAGCTCAGACAGGTGACGATGACCAGCAGGTTGTTCAGGATCGGGGCGAACATGGGCGCGGTGAACGACTGTCTGACGTTGAGGATCGCCCCGATCGTCGCGCCTACCCCGTAGAAGATGATCTGCGGCAGGAACCACCGCAGCATCGTGGCGGCGAGCGCCCGCTCGTCGGAGCCGGCGTGCAGGTAGAGGCTGATGATCCACGGGGCGATCAGCATACCCACTGCCACGACGACCCCGAGGCCGAGGATCATGAGTGTGAGCAGCGACGACGCGAACGCGTCCCCCCCGTCGGGATCCTCCTTCGCGGTGCGGACCATGACCGGCACCACGACGCTCGTGAGGACGCCGCCGAGGAGCAGGTCGTAGAGGATGTTCGGCGTGGTGTTGGCGACGTTGTAGGCCTGGCTCACCGCACCGGTCCCGATCGCCGCAGCGATCGCGACGGTCCGCAGGAATCCGGATGCCCGGGAGACGATCGTGCCGATCGCCATGGTTCCACTGGCCCGGCCGAGGCCGGGCCCGGCCTTCGCCGGCCCGCCGGCCTGCCTGGTTGCGCTGCCGTGCTGTGCCGTTGCGCTGCCGTGCTGTGCCGTGCCGGTGTTTCGTCGGGCCGGTTCGGGGGGGATGCGGCGGACGTTGCTGCGAGGAAGTGCCACCGTCGGCTTGGACTCGCTCAAGGACGGACGACGGCGATCGTCGCCGTCCCGACGGGAACGGTCGGCTCGGGTGCGTCGCTCCGGACGCGCTGCACGGTCTGGGCGGTCTGGGCGGTCTGGGGTGTCCCGCCATGAGGATCGTCCGATGGGGATGACGGGGCCGACCCCGGGCGGGGTCGGCAGCCGGCTCGTCCGCCCGTCGTCCAGCGGCGGGGTGCTGCGTTGCGATCGTTCCGGTACGCGGGGCCCCGGCGGCGGACCTCCTTCCGACGGAGGCAGCACATGGGGAGGCGGCGGTGGTGGGCCCGATGTGGCGGGAAGCTTCCGGGTCTGCTCGCCGGCGGTCATGCGCGGAGCGTCGGGACCGGGGATGCGGCCTGCGGATCGCGGATACCGCTTGTCGCGGGGGCTCGCGGGATCGTCGTGGCGCGGGTCCGGGTGGCGCGGGCCGCCGTCATAGCGCGCGTCGTCGTACCGCGGGTCGCCCTGCCGCCGGTCTTCATGGCGCGGCGTGTCGAACCGTGGCGCGCCACGGCGTCCGTCCGGGTCAACCGGATGGTTCCGCTTCGGACGGTCCCGTTCGGAGTACCGGGGCCGGCGCGCGAGTCCCCGGTCCGGATCTGGCTGCTCCGGACGGATCTGCCCGGGATAACCGGGATACGACTGGTCCGGGGGGAACCGGGCCGGGCGTTCGGCCGCCGGGTAGCCGTCCTCGTCGGAATACCCGACGTCGGAATACCCGGCGTCGCGTGGGTCCCGGTCCGACGGTCCATCGCCGGGACCGGTACCGCGATCACGCCGGGGGCCGGTACCACCCCTGCGATGCCGGGCCCCCGGCCGGCCTTCCTCCTCGACCGGCGTCATGGGCCGCTCCGTCGCCGTCGGAAGGGAGCTGTGGCCGCCGAGTCGTCGGTGTCCTCCTGGCTGTCGAGGCCGTGGCGAAGGGTGCCTCGGTCCTGGCCTTCATAGCGCCGGATGGCCGTCCGCACCACCGGCGTCGTCGTAGTCGAGGTGGCGGCTTCGCGCTTGTCGTCGCCACTATGCCGGGTCGGGACCGAGGCGGCCGGGGTGACCGGATCGACCTGGTTCACCGGGCTCACTGGGTCCACCGGGTCCACCGGGTAGAGCGGGGCAGCCGGGTGGAGCGGGCCCGCCGGTCCGGTCGCCGCCTCGTGCGGGCCCGCAGCCGTCGCGCCAGGCGGATGACGACCGCCAGGAGCAGCACGCCGACGGCACCGATGGTGATCGCGGTCGCGACGGCGCCGTAGACGGTGGATCGGACGAGAACCCGGTTCGGTGGCTCCGTGGACAGCGCCTGCCCGTCGAGGTTGAGTTTGCGGATCTCGAGGGGAAACGTCCCCGCACCCTCGGCCTCCATCTCGATCTCGACCTGAGCCTTCTGCCCTGGGGGAAGGCGGAGTGTCTGCCGGGCCGGCGAGCGCAGCCGGGACCGGTCGGTCGAAGAGAAGGCGAGCACCACAGTGACCTCGTACTGGGTGTTGTTCTCCAGGGTGATCGGGACCAGCCCACGTCTGCTCGTCAGGTTGACGCTGCGGGAGGCCACCACCTGGATTCCGTTGCGGCTCGCGGACGCCTCCCCGTCCACCTGCTGGCTCAACGACACACCGTCAACCCTGCGGTCTCCCCGCCACGCGGCGGAGGTCGCCGTGACAAGTGTGTTCTTCATCGGGTTGATGAGCTGCAGCTGGCACCTGGGGCCGCGCCTGGGCGGGCACAGCACGGGGCTCAGGGCCTGCACCTCGTCAAGGACGTCCTCGACGGCGGTGAGGTAGTCGGTCGGCAGCTCGCGGGCCTGTGCCTCGGCCGGGTAGGCAAGCCGGCCCGGCCGGTCGTCCGGCCGGCTCTGGCCCCCGACACCTGCGTCGAGTCCCACCGAGGTGGAGTAGCCGCTGGTGAGGGTGTCGAGTACCGACCGTGCCCAGTCGCTCGGCGGGTCCCAGTCCCGGGGCAGCGCCAGGACCTGGAACCGTTGCTCGGGCCGTTCGGCGGTGATCATGCCGAGCTCGGCCCGCAGGCGTGCCAGGGCCGTCCCGAAGCCGGGACCGTCGGGCAGCCCGGTGTAGGCGGTTGCGATCCTGGTGAGCTGGCTGTCGGCCGCGAGCGCCTGGATCGGTCCGGCCGAGGTGGCGAGGCTGACGGTCGCCGACGGGGTATAGGTGATCTTCGCTGCGGAGGATAGCAGCTGGTCATCGAGGATCACGGTCCCGACCTCCAGCTGGCGCAGTATGTCCACGGTGGTGGCGTCCGCCGACCCGTCGGCGGGATAGGCGATGGTGCCCTTCTGCAGGGGGTCACGCCCCAACAGGTGGGCCAGCACAACTTCGCCAGTCTTGACGGCGTACTTCACCGTGTCCAGCTTCCGGGCGCGGACGAGCGCGGTCAGATCGGCATCTCCGTAGGGCAGTGCGAACACCACGCCTCCCTGCTCGGCGAAGCGCACGATGTCGGAGAGGAGAAGGGCCGCGTTGGCGTCCGTCTGCGCATGAACGGGCCCGCCCGGGGTGGCGTAGTCGTAGCCGCCCGGCTGCGCCATGATGGTCAGCGCCTGCACCAGGGTCGGATCGACGGCGAGCGTGACCGGCGGCGTGGCGGCGGTCAGCAGCCGGGACAGCCGGCCGCCCGGCTTCACCTCGTCCGCGAGCGCGTTGTCGGTCAGCCGGCCGTCCGAGCGCAGGCGCGGCTGATCTGCGATCGGCAGGACCGCGGCGACCGGTGTCCTCGGCTGCTGTGGGTTCGGCGCCCAGACCAGGAAGGTGTAGGCCGCGCCGATCGGTGCCACGGCGCGGCCCCCGACGGAGCCGGTAATCCGTAGCTGGACCGGGTACACCCCCAGGCTCGGCGGCAGGTCCAGCGCGGCGCGATCGGCGGCGATCCGGAAGAGCACGGGCGCGGCACCCTGGATGGGCGGGGCGGCCAGCGGTTGGGTGCCGTCGCCGTTCGCGAGGACCACCTGGCGGTAGCTGCGTGTTCTCGCCGCGGCCGGGTCATCGGTCAGAGTGGCCAGCTGCCCGCGTGAGGTCACCCTGGCGCCGATCCACAGGCTCATGGAGAGGTGGGCCAGCGGCTCCCCGACCGTGGTGATGAGCTGGCCGCTGACGGAGAGCATGGTCGAGCCCCCCGGGGTGGGGGGACTCACCTCATCCAGATCGATCGTCACCGGATTCGGCGGACCGCCGGGTCTGGCTGCCGTGCCACCCGGAGTGATAGATAGCGAATTATCTGATTTGTCGGTGGATGAAGATGTGGAAGACCGTGGTGTTTTTGTGGATGAATCGTGGTGGGTAACCGGTTCGACGAGGACTCCCCCAGCCGGCGCGGGGGTCGAAGCCGAGGCCGAGGCCGAAGCCGCGCAGACCCCGGGCACGGCCACGGCGAACAGGGCTAGCGCCGCGAGTATCGCCGCCCGGCGCAACGGCGCGCGACCGGTGGTGGAGATCGGCGGCGGCATGGATTGATCGTACGAGTCCCCCGGCGACCAGCCGGCCCGCCTGTCCGGGACGCCGGGGTTACGGCTTGATTCCGCTGGGCCCTTCCCGGGCGGACGCCGAGAAATCATGATCATTGTTTTGGGTCCACGTAACGGATCATGGGCGGTGAGGCCGTAACCTGAAGGTGTGTCAGTGATCAGTCTGGACAATCCGCGAGACTCGGCCGAACGGGTGGTGAGTGAGTTGCTGAGGGTGCCGCCGGCCGCCGATGAGCTCGGTTGCGTCTTCACCGCGAACGGTTACCTCCTTCACCTGGTCGGTGGTTCGGTACGGGACGCCCTGCTCGGCCGGCCGGCGTCCGCCGTGTCCGGGGCCGCACCAGCCGATCTCGACTTCGCCACGGATGCTCGCCCCGAGCGGGTTCTGGAGATCACCCGAGGATGGGCGGAGGCGACCTGGGAGGCCGGAATCGCCTTCGGCACGGTCGGGCTCGCTCGGCACGGTGTCCGGTTCGAGATCACCACCTACCGTAGTGAGGTGTACGACCGGCAGTCCCGCAACCCGGCCGTGACCTACGGCGACAGCCTGGAGGCGGACCTGTCCCGGCGGGACTTCACCGTGAATGCGATGGCGGTGTCCGTGCCCGGCCATGACTTCGTCGACCTGTTCGGCGGGATGACAGATCTCGCCCGCGGCGTGCTGCGTACCCCCGCAAGCCCCGAGGCGTCGTTCGACGACGACCCGCTGCGCATCCTGCGGGCCGCCAGGTTCGAGGCGGCCCTGGGCCTCACCCCGGTACCCGAGCTGGTCGCGGCGATGCGCTCGCGGGCCGATCGGCTCGCGATCGTCTCCCCCGAGCGGGTCCGCGACGAACTGCGCAAGCTCATGCTGGCTCCCGACCCGGTCGCCGGTCTGGAGCGGCTGGTCGAGGTCGGGATCGCCGACATCGTGCTGCCTGAGGTGTCCGCCATGCGGATGGAGATCGACGAGCACCACCAGCACAAGGACGTCTACGCCCACACCATGACGGTGCTGCGTCAGGCGATGATCTTGGAGGAGCCGGGGGAGCCGGACGAGGTGCTGCGCTGGGCCGCGCTGCTGCATGACATCGGCAAGCCGCGAACCCGTCGGCACATGGCGGGCGGGCGGGTGTCCTTCCACCACCATGAGGTCGTCGGCCGGGACATGACCCGCCGTCGGCTCGCGGCGCTGCACTTCCCCAAGGACGTGACCGACGCGGTCTGCCGGCTCGTCTACCTGCACCTGCGCTTCCACGGATACGGGGCGGGCGAGTGGACCGACGCCGCCGTACGCCGCTACGTGCACGACGCGGGTCCCCAGCTCTCCCGGCTACACAAGCTGGTCCGCTCGGATTGCACGACCCGCAACCGGCGCAAGGCCGCGGCGTTGTCCCGGACGTACGACTCGCTCGAGGAACGGATCGCCGAGCTCGCCGCGCGCGAGGAGATCGCCGCGATCCGGCCGGAGCTTTCCGGGGACGACATCATGGCGCTGCTGGGGCTGTCACCGTCCCGGTTGGTGGGTCAGGCCCGGTCGCACATGCTGGAGTTCCGCTTCGAGCACGGGATCGTCGGCCGGGAGGCCGCCGAGGCCGAGCTGTTCCGGTGGGCCCGGGAGCACGAGGTGCCCGTTCCCGGTGAGCTCACGCCTCGGCGGGGGTGACCGGCCTGGGCTGGCCGTCCGGGCCAGGGTGGTCGGCCGACCGTGCCGATCTGGGCTCGCCGATGTGACGGATGATCCGGTCTTCCGGATGGCGGCGGGCGGCCCGGTAGTACAGGATCCCGGCGAGCGCGTAGCCGGCCCCGGCC
>NZ_CDWTNB010000015.1:0-43732 GCF_977947065.1 Frankia sp. CgJB1 | reverse complement strand
AGACGTACGAGAAGAAGCCGGCCGCCGTTGCCATGACTCCCGCCGATCTCGACACGGCCCTGTTCGGACCGGTGCCGGCCGCCCACTGCCTGGTGGCCACCGCAGACCACCCTACCGGCGACTCCACCCCACCACAGGTCGTCACCCCACCACAGGTCGTCGGCTTCGCGCTCTGGCACCCGACCTTCTCCACTGGGACCGGCCAGACCGGGATGTACCTCGTTGATCTGTTCGTCCGGCCGGGCCACCGCCGCCGTGGTCACGGGCAGGCCCTGCTCACCACTCTCGCGGCGATCTGCGCCGACCGCGGCTACCGGCGCATGGAATGGGCGGTACTGGACTGGAACGCCCCGGCGCAGGCGTTCTACCGCTCCCTCGGCGCGGGGCCGATCGAGGGCTGGACGACCTGGCGCCTGGGCGCCGGCGCCATCACTGCACTGGCCGGCGTCGGTGCCGGCAGCGCTGCGGCCGGCACCGCCAGAGCCGGCACTACCTGAGCCGCACCGCCAGAGCCGGCGACGGCCAGACAGGCCGGATGCAGCAGCTTACGATCACCCGACCTGCGGTACCCATCGGCGGCTGGGTACGGTGGAGTCGGTGGCCGCCGCCCGGCCGCCGACGGAGCGGAAACCATCCGCCCATGCGGGACGTCATGGTCGGGAGCGGAATACTCGACCCGTCGACGGGTGGGAGAGGAACCGCCGAGAATATCATCATCTGATCGATCTTGGTCGGCAGGACACCCGCGAGGCGCCGTCCTCGCACGACGCAGGCTCTTTGGGGGTAGGAACGTGGATCCGACGCCTTCGACCGGCGGCGCGGAGAGCTCCGACACCATCGACAGCCAAACCGCCCACTCAGGCGGCCTACGCGACGTGGTTGCGCTCACCCTGCCCGCCGCGAGCGCCTACCTCACCGTCCTGCGCACGGCGACGGCCTCGCTGGCGGCCCGCCTCGACTTCACTCTCGACGACATCGAGGATCTCCGGATCGCCGTGGACGAGGCGTGCGCCCTGCTGCTCGTCTCGGCCGTGCCGGGTTCCTCGCTGGACTGCACGTTCACCCTCTCGCCGGGGGTAATGCACGTCTTGGTGACGGTCGAGAGCCTGGACGGCGAGCAGCCCTCCGAGGACACCTTTGCCTGGACCGTGCTCAAGGCGCTGGCGGGCGACGTGCAGACCTCGACGGGCCCGGGGTCGCGGGTGAGCATTGCCCTGCAGAAGCGCAGGGGCGTGCGCGCCAGCCTCGGTGAGCCTCCGGCCGGCCACGTCCGGGGGTCGGGTGCGTCCAGAGAGACTCCATTGGGCGACACGGTAGGTACGTCGTGACGTCGACCGGGAGAACTCCGACCCCACCGCGCACGGTACCTGATCACGACGTATCCGGTCGCGACGCATCTGATCATGACCCGGTGTCCACCGTGGACCCGGTAGCGGCGTTGAGTCAACGGGGATCCGTGCTCGACGACCACCCGGGGATCGACAGCGATCTCGGCCCCGAGGTGACGACCCAGGCACTACCGAACCCGGCGGTGGACGGTACGGCGATCGACGGGGAGAGCGATCGGCCCGACCGCGCGCATTCGCCCGACCGGGCCTTGGCCCGCACGCTGTTCGTCCGCCTCGCCGAGCTACCCGAGGACGATCCCGAACGCTCCGCCGTCCGCGATCAGCTCGTCCGGATACACCTGCCGCTGGTGGAGTACCTCGCCCGCCGTTTTCGCAACCGGGGCGAGCCGCTCGACGACCTCATCCAGGTGGCCACCATCGGATTGATCAAATCGGTGGACCGATTCGATCCGGAACGTGGGGTGGAGTTCTCGACCTACGCCACCCCGACCATTGTCGGTGAGATCAAGCGGCACTTCCGGGACAAAGGCTGGGCCATCCGGGTCCCCCGCCGCCTTCAGGAGCTCAAACTCTCCCTGACGAAGGCGACCTCCGAGCTCTCCCAGACGCTGGGCCGCTCCCCCACGGTGCGTGAAATCGCCCGGCATCTGCAGATGAGCGAAGAGGACGTCCTCGAGGGGCTGGAGTCGGCGAACGCCTACTCGGCGGTCTCCCTCGACGCGCCGGACTCCGGCGACGACGAGGCACCCGCCGTCGCGGACACCCTCGGCGTCCAGGACGAGTCCCTGGAGGGCGTCGAGTACCGCGAGTCCCTCAAGCCGCTGTTGGAGAAGCTCCCGCCGCGGGAGAAGCGCATCCTGCTGCTGCGGTTCTTCGGCAACATGACCCAGTCCCAGATCGCGACCGAGCTCGGCATCTCCCAGATGCATGTGTCCCGGCTCCTGGCTCGGACGCTGGCCCAACTGCGGCGCGGCCTGCTCGAGGACGGCTGAGCGGACCCGTCACCCGGTCCCGCCGCCGCGCCGAGGCGGGACCGCCGGCCCGAGCCCACCGGCCAGCAGCAACGCGACGACGATGACAAGGGGCACGACGAGCAGCGGGATGCCGTAGCCGTAGCGGCCGGACTGCACCAGCCCCCACGCCACCGGCAGGCACAGGATCTGCACGACCAGGGTGGGCGAGCGGAAGGATGCGCCGTTGCGCAGCACGCCTCCCGCGAGGACCGCCACACCGAGCCCGCCGACGATGGCGAGCACCCCACCGCTCTCGGCACGACCCACGTCGTCGATGTCCGGCCCGAAGCCGCGCAGCACCTGCAGGATTCCGAGGGCCAGCAGGGTCAGCGCCTCGATGGCGAGCAGGACGGACGCCACCCGAGTGGGCACGGACGCCGCGCGAGCAGCCTGCCGCAGTGTGCCGAAGCGGCCGGCCGCCGGCTGATCGGGATGACTCGTGGATCCCATATCCCCGACACTACGTTTCCGGGGCCGTCGGCGTTCCCGGGGCCGTCGGCCAGTGCCCCCGGGGACCCTCCGGACGGTGTCCACCGCGCCATCACCCGTCGCACTTCGCGAGGTGTCCGCCGGATTCCAACGGTGTGAGAGTTTTCCCAGCCGGCGACCCGGATGACCAGGCGGACTACGGTGGAGGCATGCGAGGGCTGTTGGTCGTCAACCCCGTCGCCACTGCTACGACCGAACGTGTTCGTGACGTCCTCGCCAGCGCGCTCGCCGCGGACCTCGCCCTGGAGACTGTGGTCACCAAGGGGCGGGCGCACGGGGTGGAGCTGGGGGCCAGAGCGGTCGAACTCGGCGTCGACGTGGTGATTGCGCTCGGTGGGGACGGTACCGTCAACGAGATCATCAACGGACTGCTCCAGAACGGTCCGGTACCGGGCGGCCCAGCGTTCGCCGTGGTCCCGGGTGGCAGCACCAACGTCTTCGCCCGCGCGCTAGGCTACTCTGCGTCACCGGTGGAGGCGACCGGCGAGCTGCTGCGCGCGCTCCGCGAGGGCCGCACCCGGCGGATCAGCCTCGGCCAGGCTCAGTACGGCGACGAACGGCGCTGGTTCACGTTCTGTTTCGGCATCGGTCTGGATGCCCAGGTCGTCGCGCGGGTCGAGGAGAAGCGTGGCGAGGGCAGGCGCAACACCGCCGGCCTGTTCCTGCGGACCGCGGCGGGTCAGATCCTCCACGGCACCGACCGCCGCGGTTCGCCCATCACCCTGACGACCACCGACGCCGGCTCGGCCCTCGACCCCGGGAGCACCGACCCAGCGGGCGGGCGGGCCGAGGAGCACATCGCCTTCTGCATCGTCTGCAACACCCGCCCGTGGACCTACCTCAACTCCCGTCCCGTCCTCGCCTGCCCGGACGCGTCCTTCGACACCGGTCTGGACCTTCTCGCGCTGCGGCGGGTGCGGTTGCCCAGCGTGCTGTGGGCCGCCTCGCGGATACTCACCGACGGCGAGGGTCCGCGCGGTCGCAACGTGGTGCGCCGCCACGACACGTCGTCGATTCGCTTCTCCACGGACACACCCCTGCCGGTGCAGATGGACGGCGAGTATCTCGGGATGTTCTCCGAGGTGCTGCTGACCCACCATCCGCACGCGCTGCGCGTCGTCGCCTGACGGCTGCCCGCCCGGGAGAATGTCCGCTCAGACGTCGAGCGCCGTGGTGGGGGTCCCGTCCGGCCGGGACAGTGCCTGGCGGATCTCCACGGGGTCGTCGCAGATCGCCCCGGTGACGCCCGCGTCGCGGATCCGCCGGGCGTCCTCGACGCTGGTCACCGTCCAGGTGATCAACCGGACGCCGGCCTCGCGCGCCCGTCCAGCCGCGTCGGAGGTGCCGAGCACCGCGCTGGTGTGCACATGCAGTTCGGTGTGGCCCGCCGACCGTGCGTAGGCGAGGCCGCCGCTCACCGACATCCGGGGCATGGTGAGGAACGCCGTCGTGACCGCGAGGCCGGCGTCACGCACCGCCTCGATGGCGAACCAGTCGAACGACGACACCGTGATGCCGCCGGCACCGGCGTCGAGGTCGGCGGCGTCCGGCCGGCGGCCGGCCCATCCCCGGGCCCGCAGCGTCTCGGCGAGCCGGCGCGCGGTCTGCTCCCGGGGTGCGTCGAAGTCCGGCTGCCCGGGCTGGTTCTTGATCTCACAGATGAGCCGACCGCGACCATCCCACACGTCAAGGATCTCATCGAGCAGGGGAATGCCCCGGGCCCGCAGCGCCGCCGTGGTCTGCCGGACCACCGCCCGGCCGGCGGGGCGGGACAGCCGCGCGTCGTGCACGCAGACCAGGTCGCCGTCCGCGCTGCGCCGCACGTCGACCTCGACACCGTCGGCGCCCACCCGCAACGCGGCATCCACCGCCTCGACCGTGTTCTCCGGGCCGGGAACCCTGCTGCCACGATGACCGAGAACCTCCATGCTCCAACCCTGCCAGCTCCGGCGGCGCGAGCGGGTCAGATCGGGCCGGGATGACGGCGCACACCGGCGCCGGAGCAGCCCTCAGACAGCCCTCGGGCAGCCCCCGGACAGCACAGAACGGATCCATGACCGACTGGCCTGACATCGGCGGCTTGATCGCCGAGGATCCGGGCCGCCCACCGGCCGCACCGGTGACGATCGGTGCGACGGAGTGTGACATCCCCTGGCAATCGGGGCTCCCGTGACACTTCGGCCAGCTAAGGAGACGGTCGCCCCCCGTGGTCCGCCTGTGTCCCTGCCGGACAAGTGCAGGCCAGCCAGGCTGTGAAGAGGCTTGCAGGTTCTTGCGCCGTTGCCTGTTCGGGTGGGAGGGTGGCGAATGTCCGAGGTGGATGCACGTGCACCCGGGCTCACCGACACCCGGCAACCCGCTCTACGGCCCGCCGCCGAGGCCGAGCAGACATCCTGCTCAATTTATTTTCACCTCGGCACAACCGTAGCGGCTCACAAAGCGTCTCATGTGCAGTGTGGCCCGAGACGAGAGAGGGAGTTGTACGCATGGACTGGCGCCACAGAGCGCTCTGCCGTGACGAGGATCCCGAGCTCTTCTTCCCGATCGGTACAACCGGTCCGGCGGAACGCCAGGTCGAAGAGGCAAAGGCCGTTTGCGCGCGGTGCGCAGTCACGAGTGACTGCCTCAACTGGGCACTGGACACCGGGCAGGACTCCGGTGTCTGGGGCGGGATGAGCGAGGACGAACGCCGGGCGCTTAAGCGCCAGGTCCGACTCCGGGTTCGAACCGCCTGACCGCAAGACCGTCCCCGACGGCGGGCCGACAGCGCCCGAGGAACCGGCACCACGTCCCGGGTCCGAACAACAACACCCGCTCGGGGCAGGCCCTGCCCGCCGGAACCGGCACCACCGGCATCCACCGGCGGACCACAGTGGTCGCCGCATGAGGTCATGCCACAACCCGTACCGCAGCACGGGGGTAGCTGGCAGCAGCATCGGCCGTTCTGTCCGCGCGCCCGCCGCAGCAATGCGGCGCGACGCGGACGGGGCGGCCGTAATGTTTTCCGCCCCCGACCGCGCCTCCCGGCGATCGGGCCCGCTCAGGCGAGCCACCGCCCGGGACGCTCCCGACCCGGGCCCCCACGAGCACGCCACATCGGCACGACGGCCATGGACGAGGGACACATCTTGGGGGATACCCCCTCCCGGGCACCCTAAACACTCAACTTTCAGAAAGTGGGATCGACAGGAGCGCCTCCGTCCCGCACTCTGGACCGGCTTGGAGCCGGATGGTGCCGTGCATCTCGCCCAGCACCAGCTGGCGGACGATCTGCAACCCCAGCCTTGGCGAGTGCTCGAGCTGGAAGTCCTCGGGCAGCCCGGCACCGTCGTCGGCCACGACAACATCAAGCCGGTCTGCCAGGCGGCTGACCCGGATCTCGATGAAACCCGCCGAACCGTCGAACGCATGTTCTACAGCATTCTGTAGAAGTTCGGAAAGCACAAGAGCCAACGGGGTGGCGAGTTCGCCGGGAAGCCGCCCGAACGACCCGGTCCGGCGGGTGTTCGCCCGAGCCCCGGTGGAGGCCAGATCCACCGTGACCGAGGTGATCTGGTCGGCGATCTCGTCGAACGGCACGCTCTCCCCCAGACTCTGGGACAGCGTCTCGTGCACGACCGCGATCGAGGTGACCCGGCGCACCGACTCCCGCAGCGCCGAGCGCGCCTCGTCGGCCTTCGTCCGCCGCATCTGCAACCGCAGCAGGGCGGCTACGGTCTGTAGATTGTTCTTGACCCTGTGATGAATCTCACGGATCGTCGCATCCTTACTCAGCAGCAGCGCCTCGCGGCGACGCAGCTCGGAGACGTCCCGGACGAGCACCAGCACCTCCCGGGTCGCCCCGGGGAAGAGCGGGATCGCCCGCAAGAGCACCACCGTGCTCCCGACCGCGGCTTCCACCTCCACCGGCCGACGCCGGCCGAGCGCGTGCCAGACCGCCGGGGTCGCGGCGGACAGGTTCAGCGCCCGGTGCACGGAGCGGAGGTCCTCGCCCGTGACATTGCCGGTGTAGCCGAGCCGGCGGTACGCCGAGAGCGCGTTCGGGCTCGCGAAGATCACCTTTCCGGCGCCGTCGAGCCGCATCATGCCGTCGCCCACCCGGGGGGACTCGGGAAGCTCCGCCGAGCTGCCGCGGAACGGAAAGGCGCCCTCGGCGATCATCAGGGCCAGGTTGTTGGCACCCTGCAGATAAGCCGACTCCAGCGCGCTCGGCGTCCGGGTGGTCGCGAGGTTGGTGTCCCGGGCGAGGACGGCGATCACCTCGTCACCCCGCCGGACCGGGATCGCCTCGGTCCGCACCGGGACCCCGCCGTCCCACTCGGGCTCGCCCTCCCGCGCGATCCGGTGTTCCCGCCAGGCGTTCTGGACCACCCAGCGATTGATCACGACGCTGCCGACCTCGTCGTTGTGGTACGCGGTCGGACCGGTGGTGGGACGGACCTGGGCCACGACGAGGAATTCGGCTCCGCTGGCGTGGCCGCCCCGACTGGCCTCCGAGCCGGAGCGGATAGGCACGAGCAGCAACAGATCAGCGAAGGAGAGGTCGGCGAGCAGAGCCCAGTCCGCGACGAGCGCGTGCAGGTGGTCGATGTCGTCGTCGCTGAGATCCGTGCTCGCGCGCAGCATGTCGGCGAGGGTTCCCACGGCTCGCAGACTGCCAGACCGGCCGGGTTCGTGAGGTGGCGGGCACCCCATCACAGTGGTCGATACCCGTACGCTGGCCGTCGTGACCGTCGATGATGCCGCGGCGGCCGCGCCGCTCGCCTGGCTCGCGGGCCACGCCCGGGCCCGGGTCGCCGCCGGGCTGCGCCGCGAGCTACGCCCGCGGGGCGGCCCGGACAAGCCGGGCGCGGGCGTGCTCGTCGATCTCGCGGGCAACGACTACCTCGGGCTCGGTCGTTATCCGGCGGTCGTCGACGGCGGGATCCGCGCCCTGCGCGCCTGGGGTGCCGGGGCCACCGGGAGCCGGCTCGTGACCGGGACGACCGCGTTGCACGGGGAGCTGGAGAACGCGCTCGCCGCGCACGCCGGATTCGCCTCGGCCCTGGTCTTCTCCTCCGGCTACACGGCGAACCTCGCGGTGGTCACCGCCCTGGCCGGCCCCGGCGACCTGGTCGTCTCGGACGCGCTGAACCACGCCTCGATCGTGGACGCCTGCCGGCTGTCCCGGGCGGACGTCGTCGTGACGCCGCATGCCGATGTGGCCGCGGTCGCGGCGGCCCTCGCTGGACGCCCCTGGCGGCGGGCACTCGTCGTGACCGAGTCGGTGTTCTCCGCGGACGGCGATCTCGCCCCGCTGACCGAACTGCACGCGGCCGCCCGGGCCCACGGAGCGGTCCTGGTCGTCGACGAGGCCCATGCGCTTGGGGTGGTCGGGCCCGCCGGTCGTGGGGCACTCGCCGCCACAGGCCTCGCCGGGAAGCCGGATGTGGTGGCGACGGCCACCCTGTCCAAGGCGCTGGGCGGCCAGGGCGGTGCGGTGCTGGGCGGGGTGGCCGTGCGCGATCACCTCATCGACACCGCCCGCAGCTTCATCTTCGACACCGGCCTCGCCCCGGCGAACGTGGGCGCCGCGCTGGCCGCCCTGGAGTTTCTGGGAGCCCACCCGGAGCTGCCCGGCACCGTCCGGCGCCGGGCCCGTCAGCTCGCCGACCTGACCGGCGCGCCGGATCCCGCCGGGGCCGTCGTCTCGGTGATCATTGGGGATCCCGAACCCACGACCGCGGCCGCGGCGACCTGCCGCGGGCACGGGGTGGCCGTCGGCTGCTTCCGGCCACCGACGGTGCCGGTCGGGACCAGCCGGCTGCGCCTCGCCGCCCGGGCCGATCTCACCGATGCCGACCTCGCGATCGTCACCGACGCGCTGGCCGCCGCCGGGGTCCTGGCCCGATGACGGTCCTAGCCCGATGACGGTCCTGGTGGTGACCGGGACCGGCACCGGGGTCGGCAAGACGGTGGTGACGGCCGCGATCGGCGCGCTCGCGCACGACCGACGCCGCGCGGTCGCGGTGGTAAAACCGGCCCAGACCGGTGTCGGCCCCGGCGAGCTGGGTGACGTCGACCTCGTCCGCGATCTGACCGGGATTACCGACGTCCACGAGCTGGCCCGCTACCCCGACCCGCTCGCTCCGGCCACCGCCGCCCGCAGGTCCGGGCACCGGGCCGTCGACCTCGACGAGCTCGCCGCCCGGATCGGCATACTCGCCGACAGCCGCGATCTCGTCCTCGTCGAGGGCGCCGGCGGCCTGCTGGTCAGCTACGACGCGGGCGGCGCCACCCTCGCCGACCTGGCCCGGGTGCTGCGGGCGCCAGTGCTCGTCGTGACCGCCGCGGGCCTAGGCGCTCTGAACGACACGGCGCTGACCCTGGAGGCGCTGGCGCACCGCGGCCTGGACCTCGTCGGTGTGGTGGTCGGGTCCTGGCCGGCCGAACCGGACCTGGCCTGCCGGTGCAACCTCACCGACCTGGAAAGCCTGGCCGCCCGGCCGCTGGCCGGCGTCCTCCCGGCGGGAGCCGGCCTGCTGGCCCAGCCCGAGTTCCTAGCCGTGGCGCGTGCCTCGCTGCAACCGGCACTGGGCGGCACGTTCCGTGCCCAGGAGTTCAGGGCTCGCTACGAGACATAACCACCATGCTCGATGGTGTTCGGGGCTCGATGGTGTTCGGGAATCCGGCCCCACATCCGCGCGCCGGTTCGACAATGGGTGCGCATGCACCTGGGTGCATGTGCATCAGTCCCTACCACGATGCCCACCGCCACCACGCATCCACCGCACCCACCGACCCTCGTCTGGAGACCCCTGTGACTGCATCCGTGACCACGTCCGTGACCGCGCACCCCACCGCACCTCCACCTGCACCGGCGTCACCGCGGCCGCCGGCGGACCAGGACGGTGCCGGCATCCTCACCGTGGCACGGCGCGAGGTCCTCGAGGGCGGACAAGGGCTGGACGAGGCCGACGTGCTCGCCGTGCTCCGGCTCCCGGACGAGACGCTGACCGATCTGCTCGCCCTGGCCCACGAGGTGCGGATGCGCTGGTGTGGTCCGGAGGTCGAAGTGGAGGGGATCGTCAGCCTCAAGACCGGCGGATGCCCGGAAGACTGTCACTTCTGCTCGCAGTCCGGCAAGTTCGACTCGCCGGTACGGTCCGCCTGGCTGGACGTGCCCTCGCTCGTTGACGCCGCCCGGCAGACCGCGGCGACAGGCGCCACCGAGTTCTGCATCGTCGCGGCCGTGCGGGGCCCGGACGCCCGGCTCATGGCGCAGGTGCGGGAGGGGGTCGCCGCCATCCGTGCGGCGGTCAACATCAACGTCGCCTGCTCGCTGGGCATGCTGACCTCCGCGCAGGTCGACGAACTCGCGGCGATGGGTGTGCACCGTTACAACCACAACCTGGAAACGGCCCGCTCGCACTTCCCGAACGTGGTCACCACCCACAACTGGGAGGAGCGGTGGGAGACCTGTGAGATGGTGCGGGCCGCGGGGATGGAGCTGTGCTGCGGCGCCATTCTGGGCGTCGGCGAGAGCCTCGAGCAACGTGCCGAGCTCGCCGCCCTGGAGCCCGACGAGGTTCCGCTGAACTTCCTCAACCCGCGGCCGGGGACGCCCTTCGGGGATCTTCCGCTGGTCGAGCCGCGTGACGCGCTGCGCGCGATCGCGGCGTTCCGCTTCGCCATGCCGCGCACGATCCTGCGCTACTCCGGCGGACGCGAGATCACCCTGGGTGATCTCGACGTGCAGGGGATGCTCGGTGGTATCAACGCCATGATCGTCGGAAACTATCTGACGACGCTGGGCCGCTCCGCGGAGGCCGACCTGAAGATGCTGGCCGAGCTGAGCATGCCGATCAAGTCCCTGCAGGCCACCCTCTAAGCCCCCCATCCGTTCCGCTTCAGCGCTGGTTCGTGCCCGGCTGGTTCGCGCCCGGTGCTGATGCTCCCGTTCGCGCAGGAGGTGGACCTGCTTCACACGTGGATGCGTCTCTACCCGCCCTGGTCACCGACGATAACCGGCGGCTCTGGCCCCGGCAGGACTGGTCCCGACATGAACCCGACGCCGCAGCCCGAGTCCGGTGGTCGGGCGCGCAGCGGTCTTCGTACGCCTCGGCCCGGGTGGCCGGACCCGCCGGCACTCGGCCGGGGCCAGGATCGCGGTCGGCGTGACGACGGTGGACGTGACCGACGAGCTCAGACCGAGAGAGCAGCCCATGCTCCGCGCACCGGGCCGACCAACCCACCGGGGTGACCTGGACGACCATCCGCCGCCGGCAGGCTCGACAGTAGCGGGGTGGCTCCAGCTCGCGGGCCCGCCGGCACGCCTCGTGGCTGCCCACACTGGCCAGCTGACCACAACGGTCACAAAACGCGGCGTCCATAATGGGCAGCTTAGGACATCGCCTGAGGCATCGGATCCCTCAGCCGCTATCCCGCCGGACAAGGACGATCAGGCGGTGGGGAGCGGCTCGACCACGGCGATCAGGTCACCGTCCTGGACGACGTCGCCCTCCTGTACCGCGATCCGGGCGACCGTCCCGCCGTCCTCGCTGATCACGGGGATCTCCATCTTCATGGAGTCGAGGATCACCAGGGCGTCACCAGCGCTCACCGGGTCTCCCACACCGACGACGACCTTCCAGACGTTGGCCACCATCTCAGCGCGGACTTCCTCGGCCATCAGGCTCCCTTCAGCGGCGGTGAATCTGGCAAGAGCGTAGTGTGCCGAGGCTGTCCGACCAACGTCCCTGGGCCCCGGATGTATCCGGGCCGGCACGCTGGGACGACGCGACCGCCCGGTGCTGGGACTGTCGCTCATAACGCCGCACACTACGCATGTGCTCGTACTTCTGGTGCTGACCCTGCTATGCGGTCTGGGCGTCGGCCTCGCCCACGGCGGAACTCTCGGTGCCCTCGCCCGCATCCATGTCTCCCGACCATGGCTGCTCGCCGCGGCGGTCCTGGTGCTCGCGATCGGCCGACTCGTGCCCGCCCTGCACGGCCCGGCGTGGATCGCGGCCGCCGTGGTCACAGCCCTGTTCGCCAGCGCGAACAACCGCCTGCCCGGACTCGGTCTCCTGGTCACCGGTCTCATCTCCAACGCCGCCGTCATCACCGCGAACGGCGGCCAGATGCCGGTGTCGCGGTGGGGGGCCGACCGCGCCGGTGTACCGATCTCCGACATCCTGGCCTCTCTCCGACATCCTGGCCTCGGCATTTCACACGCCGGCCGGGGACGGTACGACCCTGCGCCTGCTCAGTGACATCATCCCGCTGCCCCTGCCCTGGACGCCCGCGGTCGTCAGCGTCGGCGACGTGGCGATCGCCGCAGCGCTGGGACTGTTCGGAGCGATAGCCCCCGTGCAGGCGTGGCGCACGTTGCAGGCCCGCCGCCATGCCAGGGCGGTGCAGTCCCCGGCCCGCGGGAACCTCGGCGATGGCTCACCGGACGGGTTCGGCGACGCCGACGAGGACGAGGGCCTCGACGGACCCGCCGGTCACCTCCCGTCGGCGCGGACTGGCACGATGACTGCACGTCGAAGCGGAACGGAGGAAGATTCCTGATGGCGAAGAAGAAGCGCAAGCGGCGCGCACGGGCGAAGAACAAGGCCAACCACGGCAAGCGCCCGAACACCTGAGCCACCCGGCGGGCCGTGGCTGCCACGGCCCGCCCCCAGGCAGCCCGATGCTCCACCCGGCCCCAGCTACTCCGGCCGGTACTCGGCGGCGTCGATCTCCACCCGGGCGGCCCGCAGCCGGGCGAGCAGACTCGCCCGCAGCGACTCGGGCGCCCGCTCCCCGCCGCACTTGCGGGCGACGAGCATCTTCACCTCGTGCTCCACCCCGAACTCGCGCAGGCAGGGAGAGCATTCGTCAAGGTGGGCCCGAATCAGATTCTGCTGCCCGCCCTCACACTCACCGTCGAGATACAGAAAGACCGCGTCGAGTACTTTCCGGCAATCGATCTCGTGTGGACCGCCGCAGCTCACGACGCACCGCCCTCGCCGTCGGCGGAACCGGCCGCCACGAGCCCACGGTCCAAGGCATACTTCTCCAAGGACTTCCGCAGACCCCGGCGACCGCGGTGCAACCGGGACATCACGGTCCCGATCGGCGTACCCATGATCTCCGCGATCTCCTTGTAGGCGAAGCCCTCGACGTCGGCGAGGTACACCGCCATGCGGAAGTCCTCGGGCAGTGCCTGCAGGGCGTCCTTGATGTCGCTGTCCGGCAGGTGTTCCAACGCCTCGGTCTCCGCGCTCTTGAGCCCACTGGACGTATGCGACCCCGCCTCGGCGAGCTGCCAGTCCTCCACCTGCTCGGTGGGGCTCTGCAGCGGCTGGCGCTGCCGCTTGCGGTACGTGTTGATGAACGTGTTCGTCAGAATCCGGTAGAGCCAGGCCTTAAGATTCGTGCCCGCCTGAAACTGGTGGAAGGCCGCGAACGCCTTGACGAAGGTCTCCTGCACGAGATCCTCCGCGTCGGCGGGATTACGGATCATGCGCAGGGCTGCCGCATACAACTGGTCGAGGTAGGGAAGGGCGTCCTGCTCGAAACGGGCGCCTCGCTCCTCGGTGGTCTCGTCGACCAGGATCACTTCCTCACCGTCATGCTCCCCGGCGGCCCGCCCCGCATCCACCATACCTGACCGGGCGACATGCGACCGTCCTTCCAGAGCGGACGATACCCCGGCCAAAGCCGGGGCGCGCATCGGCGCGACGCTCGGCAAAAGCCAGGCGGCGGCGGTCCGCGACTGCGCGGACCGCCGGCCGGTGCTGCTCCCAGGAGTCATGAAGCCTCCACGACGTCGTCGGGCTGCCGGTTAACTGTCGGCTGACTGCCCGCACAACCGGGTCAGCCCGCGGATGATTCCCGCAGCTGGCCCCGCAGCCAGAATGCGCCGGCCCGGGCCGCTTCGGCCACGGCCTCGCCGGGCGGACGCGCATCCTGTCGGCGGGTCCGGAAGGAGTGGTCGGCTCCCGCGACGAGATGGACCTCGCGGCCGAGCTCCGGATCGGGCACCGATCGCCCGAAGGAGTCCCGCTCGCCCTGGACGACGAGCACCGGGACGCCCGCGCCGTCAAGTTCGTCCTGCCTCGACGGCCTGGTTCTGCCTGCCGGCGTGGTTCCCGGTGGCTGGAGCGGGAAGCCGAGGGCGAGCACGCCGCACGCCTCGAGCCCGGCCGCGACCCGCACGGCCACCCGCGATCCCATCGAGGCGCCGGCGAAGGCCAACAGGCGCGGTGGGCCCAGCGCCCCGACCGCGGCGATCGCGACCGCGTCGAGCCGGGCCGGCCGGTCCGGCGCCCGCCGTCCGGCGACGCGGTACGGCATCTCCAGCCGCGCCACCTGCACCCCGACAGAGGTGAGATATGCCGCAAGTTGTACGAAAAGCGGCGTGTCCGTGCCAGTCCCGGCTCCGTGCAGGAAGAGCACCGTCGACTCCGTCGTGCCGGGAACCACCAGCAGCCGCCCGCCGTCCACAGCTGTGGGCGGTCCATCACCCGGGACCTGCCCGGGGCCGGCGGCGGTGGACGGCGAATCCGGCGCGCATCTATCCGCGCGAACGGGGAAGGACACGACGTGGTCGAGCCTGGAATCTGTCAGACTTCCGCCTTGAGTGTGTGACTTACCTCGCATCATCGCCCCTCGAAGGGTAGGAACGTTTCATGCCGCCTGGCCCCGACGCCGATCCGGGTCCGTCTCGCGGACGAGCGAACACCCTGGTCTGCGAGGCTCCAGCCAACAGTGACGACCCATACTGGGCGTTCTACGAAGAGGTCGCGGCGGTCCAGCTCCGCGAATGGCTGCCGTCCCGGCCCACGCGGGTGCTCGACGTCTCCGGCCCGCGGGCCCGCTTCGCCCGCCAGATGGTGAGCACCGGCCATCAGGTCGTCCGGGTGGTCACCAGCGCCCTGTCGCCCGATCCGGGGAGCGGTCCCGGGACGCTTCTGCCGGTGGTGGGAGACGCCCGCTCGCTGGACTGGTTCGCTCCCGGTTCCTTCGACGCCGTCCTCGCCGAGGCTCGGGCGCTGTCGTTCTGCCTCGCCACCGAGACCATCCTGGAGGAGATCCACCGGATGCTGCGGCCGGGCGGCCAGCTGCTGCTCTGCGTCGACTCCCTGCTGCTCGGGCTCGCCCGGCTCGCCGAACAGCACCGCTGGGCGGAGCTGTCCGACGTCCCGCGGGCGGACGTGGTGCTCGTGCCGGCGGAAGACGGAACAATCACCCGGTGTTTCTGGCCTGAGGAACTTCGGGCGCTGCTGACCAGCGCAGGGCTCGACGTGGACTGGATCCGCCCGCGCACCGTGCTCTCCGCAGAGGCGGTCAAGCGTGCGGTCGCCGAGGCCGTCTCGTGCTTCCCCACCCTGGTACGCACGGAGGTGGAACTCTCCGCCGAGCGTGAGGGTGAGTCCATCGGCATCCATCTCATCGCCTCGGCCCGCCGGTCCGCCTAAGATCCGGCGCGACGGTCGGTCCATGCGGGCCAGGGGGCGAGGCGTTCGAGGGCGGCCGCGATTCCCAGGAGCCGGGCCTCGTCCCCGTGCCGGCCGACGATCTGGAGGCCAACCGGGCAGCCGTCGTCGGTGAATCCGGCGGGGACACTCACCGCGGGGTGGCCGCTGAGGTTGAACGCCCAGGTGAGGCTCACACTCCGGGTCTGGCCGGGGCCGCTGTGCGGATGCGGCCGGTTCGGCGTGGTGGGCGTGATGATCAGATCGACCCGGGCCAGGATGGCCGCGAGCCGGGCGTCGTTGTCCTCCCGCGACGCCGCGCTGCTCCGGTCACGGCGGCCGCGGTCCACCGGGGCAGTGGCCGTCGTGACCGCGGTGGCCGTGGCCGCGGTGGCCGCCCGCAGCGCCGTCCACGCCTCCTCCGGATCCTCCAGCTCGACGGGGACCGCACGCCAGGTCAGCGCACCGGCGCGGACGAGACGCTCGGCGGCGGCGCGGCTGACCGCCACCACCTCCGGCTCGGGGGTGGCGAATCCGAGCGTCGCTGACCAGGCGGCACCCGGCACGCGATCCGCGCCGCGCGGGCCGGCCGCGGGGCGCGACCCGGGGTCGCCGAGGACCATCTCCAGCCAGGCCTGGGCGTCCGCGACCGTCCGGGTGATCGGACCGGGCACGGTGAACCCGGCCGGGTCCCGGGTAGGCAGCCGTCCGTTCGTGGGTTTGAGGCCGACCACTCCACACCAGGCCGCCGGGAGGCGGGTGGAGCCGGCGCCGTCGCTGGCCGTGGCGAGCGGGACGATCCCCGCCGCCACCGCCGCGGCCGAGCCGGCCGACGATCCGCCCGGGACGCGGTCGACCCGCCACGGGTTGACGGTCGGGCCACGGCTGGTGTGGCCCCAGGTCTGCCAGACGTGCGCGGCCCGCACCGGTACCGCGGTCATTCCGATCGCGACCGCTCCCGCCGCGATCAGCTTCTGGGTCACGGGGGCGTCGACGCCCTCCCCTGCCTTGACGGCGACGGGCACGCCGGCGAGGGGCAGGTCCGCACCGCGAGCCAGGGCGCGTTGCACCGCGCTGGCCGTGCGCCCGGCTTCCTCCGGCCAGAGCTCGGTGAAGGCCCGCAGGACGCCGTCCACCGCGCGCAGGCGGGCGAACGCGGCATCGACGGCCTCCTGCGCGGCGATCTCACCGCGACGGACCAGGTCGGCCACCACCACCGCGCCGCACGACGGATAGGCACGCTCAAAGGATCTTCTCGTCGCCACCCGGCCTCCCGCCGCGCCCGCCCGACCCGACCGGCACCCGACCCGACCGGCGGGAATCGGGTGCCGGCCGGCGCATGTCGCGAGGACGCGGTTGACCCGGGCCGTCGTCCGGCATGCTGTCATGGTGAGCATCCTGACGGGTACCGAAGCCACCGGAACGCAGTCCGATCCGTGGCCGGCTCCACTCGCACGGCAACCGGTCGAGGCCGTCGTCGCGGTGCCCGGCTCGAAGTCCGGCACGAACCGGGCACTCGTGCTCGCCGCGCTGGCGAATGGAACCTCCCGGCTGCGGGGTGCGCTGCGCTCCCGCGACACCCTGCTGATGGCCGGGGTGCTGAGGACGTTGGGTACCGAGGTATCCACCGAGGGGCCCGACTGGGTCGTCCACGGCCACCCGACGCCGAGCGCCGCGCGCGCGGAGTGCGGAAACGCGGGCACCGTGGCGCGCTTCACCCCGGCGCTGGCCACGCTGACCCGCGGCGATGTCGTCTTTGACGGAGACGCGCGGATGCGCGAGCGCCCACTCACCCCGCTGCTCGGCGCGCTGCGCGAGCTCGGCGCCGAGATCGACGGCGACCGAATGCCCTTTACCGTGCACGGCCGAGGGCGGCTGCGCGGCGGCGAGGTGATCGTGGATGCCTCCCACTCCAGCCAGCTTGTCTCGGGGCTGCTCCTCGCCTCCCCGCGCTACGACACCGGGGTGACGGTCGTCCACCGCGGGTCCCGGCTGCCATCGGCTCCCTACCTGGACATGACCGTCGCGGATCTACGGGCCGCCGGCGCCACGGTCGAGGTCGACGCCGTGCGCTCCCCCGCAGCCGGCCCGGTGGCGGGCACCCGGCGCTGGCGCGTCGAACCGGGCAGGCCGACCGCCGCGGACCGGACCATCGAACCGGACATGAACAGCGCGGCGGCCTTCCTCGCGGCGGCGGTCGCCACCGGCGGGCGGGTGGTGATCCCGGACTGGCCGGAGTCGACCGAGCAGCCCGGCCGGCTGCTGCCCGATCTGCTGGTGGCGATGGGAGGCACGGCCCGGCGCACGCCGGCGGGCCTGGAGATCACCGGTGGCGGCGCCGTCCACGGGATCGACATCGATCTGTCCGACTTCGGGGAGGCCGCTCCGACACTGACCGCGCTCGCCGTGCTCGCCGACTCGCCGTCACGGCTACGGGGCATCGCGCACCTGCGGCTGCAGGAGACCGACCGGCTGGCCGCCCTGGCCCTCGAACTCGGTCGCCTGGGCGCACGGGTCACCGTCACCGACGACGGGCTAGCGATCAGTCCGGCGCCCCTGCACGGCGCCCGGCTCGACCCGCACGCCGATCACCGGCTGGCGATGGCCTACGCGGTGGTCGGCCTCGTGGTGCCCGGGATCGTCATCGACGACATCGCGACGACCGGCAAGACGGTGCCGGACTTCCCCCGGATGTGGACGGCGATGCTGGCCCGATGAGCGGCGCGACGCGACGCCCCCCGGGCCGGGCCGGCGGCCCCCCGGGTCCGACCGACGGCGCCGGCGGCTAGTCCGATGGCCCGCGAGCTGGACGAGGACGACGTCCGGGTCCGGCCGGGCCGGGGATCGCGCCCCCGGACCCGGGACCGGCCCGACCATGCCGAGGCGGTTGTGGCGGTAGTGGTGGGCGTCGACCGCGGCCGGTACACCTGCCGACTCGACGCGATGGCCGACCGCCTGGTCGCGGCCGTGCGCGGTGGATCGATGCGCCGGACCTCCGTGATAGTCGGTGACCGGGTGGCCCTCGTGGGGGATGTCTCCGGGGCGGCGGGCCTCCTGGCGCGCATCGTCCGCCGCGAGGAACGCACGAGCGTCCTGCGGCGCACCCCCGACGACAGCGATCCGGTGGAACGCCCGATCGTCGCGAACGCCGACGTCCTGGTCATCGTCTGCGCGGTCACCGATCCGCCGCCGCGGCCCGGCCTGATCGACCGGTGCCTGGTCGCCGCCTACGACGGCGGGCTCTCCCCGGTCCTGTGCCTGACCAAGACGGATCTCGCGAATCCGGCACCGCTGGTCGAGCTGTACCGCCCGCTCGGGCTCCCCGTCGTGACCACGCGCCCCGGTGGGGACCTGCACGCGCTGCTGGAGCTGCTGACCAATCGGGTCAGTGTGCTGTTCGGGCACAGCGGGGTCGGCAAGTCCACCCTGGTGAACCGGCTAGTGCCGGCGGCGGACCGGGCGATCGGCGAGGTCAACGCCGTGACCGGCCGCGGCCGGCACACCTCGTCGGCCGCTGTCGCACTGCTGCTGCCCCAGGGGGGCACTGTTGTGGACACCCCGGGTATCCGGTCGTTCGGGCTCGGCGCGGTGTCCCCGGAGCGGGTGCTGCGGGCCTTCGAGGACCTCGCCGCGGCCGCCGCGCACTGTCAGCCCGGATGCGAGCACCTGGCGCCGTCCCCCGACTGCGCCCTGGACTCGGCGGTGCGGGACGGCCATGCCGACGCTGCCCGGCTGGCGAGCCTGCGCCGGCTGCTCGGCGCCTGCGGAGCATCGCCTTGATCGCAATAGATCGGGAGATTAGTCACACTCACCCCGCCACCCGGTGCCCGCCGCCCGGGACCACCGACGCGCGGTGGGGCCCGGCTCGTAGTCTCGCAGGCGTGACCCCGCCTAACCCCACCTCCGTGAGCATCGAACCGACCGCGGACTCCGACACCGTCGCCATCGCCGACGATCTGGCCCTCGCGCTCAGCCTCGCGGACGCCGCCGACCGGATCACTCTTTCCCGATTCCAGGCAGTAGACCTGCATGTCGAGTCGAAGCCGGACAACACCCCGGTCTCCGACGCCGACACCGCCGTCGAGTCCATGATCCGCGAACGGCTCGCTGTGGCCCGGCCGGGCGACGCCGTGCTCGGCGAGGAGAAGGGTCTCGTCGGATCGGGCGCCCGCCGGCGCTGGATCCTGGACCCCGTCGACGGCACCAAAAACTTCGTGCGCGGCGTGCCCGTCTGGGGCACCCTGCTCGGGCTCGAGGTGGACGACGAGATGGTCGTCGGGGTCGCGAGCGCCCCGGCGATGAGCCGACGGTGGTGGGGAGCCCGGGGCACCGGTGCCTTCACTCGCGACGCCACCGGCGACACCCGTGCCCTGAAGGTCTCCTCGGTCGCCAGCCTGGGTGACGCCTTCCTGTCCTTCGCCTCCGTCGAGGGCTGGCAGACCGCCGACCGGCTGGAGGAGTTCCTCCACCTCGCCGGCCAGGTCTGGCGGACCCGCGCCTACGGCGACTTCTGGTCACACATGATGGTGGCCGAGGGCGCCGTGGACCTCGCCTGCGAACCCGAAGTGTCGCTCTGGGACATGGCCGCGCTCCAGGTCATCGTCGAGGAGGCCGGCGGCCGGTTCACCGACCTGGGCGGACGCCGGGGACCGGGACACGGCACGGTGCTCACCACCAACGGGCATCTCCACGACGTCGCGCTGCAGTCGTTCAGCGGCTCTTCATGATCGGTTTTGCGCATCGTGGTTCTCCCGCCCCCGGCCAGCGGGAGAACTCCCTGCCCGCGTTCCGTCGTGCCCTGGCCGGCGGGGCGAGTGGGCTGGAGTCGGACGTCTGGCTCACCGCCGACGGCGTTCCGGTCCTGCATCATGACGGTGTGTTCGGCCCGCCCGGGCGGCGTCGGCGGATTCCCGACCTGACCGCCGACCGCCTGCCGGGGTGGCTGCCGACCCTCGCGGAGTTCTACGCGGAGCTGGGTACGTCCTTCGAGTTCAGTCTTGACCTGAATGGCCCGCCAGGCAGTTGGGCGGACGCGGCGGCGGCCGTCGCCGTCGCCCGCGAGGCCGGTGGCGGCGAGGCGGCGAGGCGGCTGTGGCTGTGCGGCGGGCTCACGGACCTCGCGAAATACCGACCGCTGGATGACGATGTCCGGCTGGTGAACTCGACGTCGATCCGCGATATCGTCGCCGGTGGCGGAATGACCGCGTACGGCGATGAACTCCGGGCCGTCGGAGTCACCGCCCTCAACCTGCACGCGCGTGAATGGACCCCGCCCCGGGCCGGCATCGTCGGTGTTCTCCACAACCTGGGTATCGCCGCGTTCGGGTGGGATGCGCAACGAACAACCACACTGACCCGGCTAGCCGGATACGGGCTCGATGCGGTCTACAGCGACCATCTACGCCGGCTGGTACGCGTGACGGGTGCCACCCGGGCATAGCCAGCAGGGGTGCCCGGCAACGCGACTGTCGTAGGTGCGCCGAGGTCAGACGAATTGGGTAGCCAACCAGGCGAAGTCGTTGATTCAGTTGTGCGCAGAGTGACGCGACTCCGGCACACCGTCATATAACTGCTGGTTAGGATAGCGTCGCGCAGGCTATAGCCGGCGTCATCCTCGAGCGCCAGGGAAAGATCGGTTCCCCGAACCTGCGGATTGACCCACGAAAGGGATAACACTCACTCCCGCGCCGGCGGCCGACGATGGCGCACCGTGGCACTTTCTTGGCACCGGGATGGCGGGAGGCTGCACTCAGTCCTCCTCTGCGACTTTCAGCATCTGCTCCGGAAACCCGGTGCGTTCCGCCACATGCTCGACGGAGTATCCCTGTCGTACCAGGTCACGAGCCTGTTCCAGGGTCCAGCCCCGACCGGGGTCGACCCGGCGGACAACCACCTCACTCGCCTGGCGCCGTTCCTGGGGCCAGCTGAGTCGTGCACGGCGTGCCAAGGGTCGACCTCCGAGATTTGAGAGGACTTTGATGTTACGCCACCAAGGATAGGCCATATTGACGCCGGCCTGCCCGTTGAACTCCACGATAGCGGGTGCCGACCAGTTAATGCAGACCCGCGCCGGAAGACAGCGCATCACGCGAAGACCCTGGCCCGAACAGGCGACACGGCAAGAGGTACGAGAGCCCTTGATCCTCGGCTGGCCGGATCCATCGGTGACCGGGAAGACCTTCCGCGAGAGCGGTTCAGCCGAGAACGGCACCGACGCATCTCGCCGGGCGACTTCCCGCAAGGCATGGCTATGGATGGCCAACTGGGTCGTCGATGCATAGCGGGTCCACCCCGATGCGACGGGTCACCTCGGTGAACGTATAACGGCGGATCCCGGCCCTGCCATGGCCGGCGGCCGTGCCCGTTTATCGGCTCCGGGTGAGGCCACGACCCACGGCTTCCGCCGGGGTCGAACGCGCGCCCGACGGCTGGGCGGCGGCCCCGGATGCTTCCGTGGTCCTGGTCGAGCGGCCGTGCTCACGCAGCATCACCCGCCACTGCTGCGGGGAGTGACTCGCCGGCCGGGTGGTCGCCAGAAAATCCTCGAGAACCGCCCGGAAGCGTTCGGGGTCAGTGTGATGGGGGAAATGCCCGGCACCAGCGAAGATCTCCAGGCGGCTCCCCGGCATCGCCTCGTGCGCCATCCACGCGTGCTCAGCCGGGATGACGGCATCCCGGTCACCCCAGACGATCAGCGAGGGCATCCCAGCGGCGAGGTAGCACCGGTCCAGCATCGTGATGGACTGCCCATGCCCGTCCACCGCCGACCGTAGCGTGCGCAGGAACGCCGCCCGCGCGGTGGGTACGCCCAGCGAGTCGAAGACGTTCAGGAGATCGTCGGCGTCCCGCCCGAGATCGGTGTGCAGCAGGCGCAGCGCGTGCATTCCGGCCCAGCCGGCGACCCGCACCGGCGGCATGCCGATCAGGGACAGCAGCGCCCCGGCTCCGGGCACGGCCGCCGCCCGCAGCGCGGGATGCAGGTGTGGCCCGACCCCGCCGGTGGCGACCAGCACCAACCGCTCGCAGCGCTCCGGGAACTGGTAGGCGAACTGCATGGCCACCCCGCCGCCCAGCGAGTGCCCGACGACCGTGGCGCGCTCGATCCCGAGGATGGTGAGCAGGTCACGCATCCCGCACGCGTAGCCGGCCACCGAGTAGTCACCGCGCGGTTTGTCCGACTCCCCGTGTCCCAGCAGGTCGGGGGCGATGACGGTGTGCCGGCGGGCCAACTCCGGGATGATCGAGGCCCAGGTGCGCGCGTTGTCCCCGATGCCGTGGATGAGCAGCAGAACCGGGCCGCGCCCGGCCCGCAGATAGCACCGCCGGTACCCGTGGACCGTGACGAAGCGGGAGGTCAGCGGGCTCACCCGGGGCACGCCGTAGGCACGGCCGCCTTCGGTGCTCGTCATCCCGTCTGCCGATGCCACGACCGAGGCTGGATTCTTCCTCACTCGCCACCACCCACCCGTGACTCGCCGCCACCCACCCGCCCCGGACCGGCGATCACCCCGGCTCGAAGCACACCATCCTACTTCCACGGCCTACCCTGGGAGCCGGCCCGGGACTCGTACCCGGCTCCCCGCGCCCGACCACTCCGACCTGGCGGCCAGAACCTGGTGGCCAGAACTCGGTTCCACCCCGGTGGTCAGACCTGGTGGTCAGAACTCGATGTTGCTCATCACGTGCTTGATCCTGGTGTAGTCCTCCAGGCCGTAGACCGACAGATCCTTGCCGTACCCGCTCTTCTTGAACCCACCGTGCGGCATCTCCGCCACCAGCCGGATGTGCGTGTTGGTCCATACGCAGCCGAAGTCCAGCCGGCGGGCGACCCGCAGGGCCCGGCCGTGATCGCGGGTCCAGACGCTGGAGGCCAGGCCGTACTCGACCCCGTTGGCCCAGACGACCGCGGTGTCCTCCGAGTCAAACCGCTGCACCGTGATGACCGGGCCGAACACCTCGGACTGGATAAGCTCGTCGTCCTGGCGCAGACCCGAGATGACCGTGGCCGGGTAGAAGTAGCCCGCCCGGTCCAGCGGAGCACCGCCGGCGAGCACCTCGGTATGTTCAGGTGCCCGCTCCACGAAACCGCTCACCCGGGCCAGTTGGCCCGCGTTATTGAGGGGCCCGTAGTCGACGTCGGGCTCCTCCGGCGATCCGGTCGCCGTCTTCCCGGCCGCCTCGGCCAGGGCGGCGGCGAGGTCGTCGTGGACGCCCGGCGCGGCCAGCACCCTGGTCGCTGCCGTGCAGTCCTGGCCGGCGTTGAAGTACGCGGCCTCGGCGATCTGCCGCGCCACCACCGCCGGATCCACGTCGTCGAAGACAATGACCGGCGCCTTGCCCCCGAGTTCGAGGTGCACCCTCTTCAAGGAGTCCGCCGCGGCCCGGGCGATCTCCATCCCGGCCCGCACGCTGCCGGTCACCGAGACCATCGCCGGGCCCGGATGGGCCACCAGCGCGCGTCCGGTGTCACGATCGCCGCACACCACGTTGAGCACGCCGGGCGGGAGGAACTCCGCGGCGATCTCGGCGAGCAGCAGACTGGAGGCCGGGGTGGTGTCGGAGGGCTTGAGCACGACGGTGTTGCCCGCCGCGATCGCCGGCGCGACCTTCCAGACCGCCATCATCAGCGGGTAGTTCCAGGGCGTGACCTGGGCGCAGACCCCGATGGGCTCGCGGCGGACGCAACTGGCGTGCCCCGCCAGGTACTCGCCGGCCGACCGGCCCTCGAGCAGCCGCGCGGCCCCGGCGAAGAACCGGATCTGGTCGGCGGACGGCCCGACCTCCTCGTCCACGGTAAGCCGCAGCGGTTTGCCGGTGTTCGCGCTCTCCACCGCCGCGACCTCGTCGGCCCGGTCCTCCAGCGCGTCGGCCACCCGCAGCAGTGCCCGGGACCGCTGCGCGGGCGTGGTGTCCCGCCAGCCCTCGAACGCCGCGCTCGCGGCCCGCACGGCTGCGTCGACGTCGGCCGGCCCCGACCGGGGTGCCTGCGCCAGCAGGTCCGCCGTCGACGGGTTCAGGATGGGCATTGTCTCGCCATCGACGGCCGGGGTGGAGACGCCACCAATGAGATTGGCGAAGATCGCATCCATGTCTCTAGTCCCTCCTGGGGGATCGGGCCGGCTCAGCCAACGAGGTCCCGGGCCATCTGGTCGAGGCTGTCGAGGTAACGGTCGACGTCGGCGTCGGTGTGCTGCACCGACAATGTCCATTCCTCCTCGCGCCCGGGCGCCATGAGGACGTTGCGGTTGGCGTTGTAGAGCCAGGCCAGTTCGGGCAACTCGGCGTTCTGGTGCGCCATGAACGAGGTGTAGTCACGGATCGGCGCGTCGGTGAAGTGCACGCATCCCTTCGAGCTGATGCCGACGGTGTAGCCGGGAATGCCGTGGCGGGCCAGGATCTCGTCGCAGCCGGCGGTCAACCGGCCACCCAGCCGGTCGAGGTGGGTGTAGGCGTCGGGGGTGAGCACCTCGAACAAGCTCGCCCGGGCGGCGGCCATGGTCAGCGGGTTGCCGTTGTACGTGCCGACCTGTTTCACCCGGTCCGAGGCCACGACCTCCATCAGTTCCGCCGTCGCGCCGATCGCCCCGGACGGCAGCCCGCCACCGAGCGCCTTGGCCAGGGTCACCATGTCCGGGCGCACGCCGAACCTCTCGGTGGCCCCACCGGCCGCGACACACAGCCCCGTCTTGACCTCGTCGAAGATCAGGATGACCCCGTACCGGGAGGTGATCTCCCGGACCGCCGCCAGGTAACCGGGCTCCGGCAGGACGACGCCGAGGTTCATCATCGCCGCCTCCATGATCACACAGGCGGGCAGGCGTCCCTCAGCGGCGAGCGCGGCGATCCGCCGCTCCATCGCCGGAGCGTCGTTGAAGGGGACCGGCACCGTGAGGTCGACGACTACCCGGGGGATCCCGGCACCGTAACCCAGCGAGTTCATATGCTCGGCCGGGCCGATGTCGTCGTACGGGGTCCCGATCGACACCATCACGTAATCGTGGTGCCCGTGGTACGAACCGAAGATCTTGACGATCGTGTCGCGGCCGGTGACGCCGCGGGCGATGCGGATCGCGTCCATCGTCGCCTCGGAGCCGGAGTTGACGTAGCGCCACTGCGGCAGCCCGAAGCGGCGGGCCAACTCCTCGCTGACCACCACGGAGTCCTCGGTGGGCATCGCGAAGTGCGTACCGAGCGCCACCCGCTCGGTCACGGCCCGCACGATCGCCGGGTGGGCGTGCCCCTGCACCATCGAACCGAACCCGTTGTGGAAGTCGGCGTACTCGTTGCCGTCGACGTCCCAGACCTTCGGCCCGAGACCGCGGGTGAGGTAGATCGGCCAGGGATCACGTACCTGGTAGGACGACGGCACCCCGGAGGTCATCGACCGCACCGCCCGCGCATGCAGCGCCGCCGAGCCCCGGGTGCGGGCGTTGAGGCGGGCGGACTCGCGCGCGGCCAGCTCCGCGGCTCTGGCCTGCGGCACGGCCCGGGTCACACCGCTCCCGGAAGCGATCACATTCGACGCCATCCACGCATCCTTTCCACCGATCAGCCACTGAAAGAGTAGCCTGATCGGCAGCTTGACGATGGAATCCGTCGAAGATTGCGTGGATAAGGCTCGCTTCCCAGTTCACTCATCGACGGCCATACGATGGCAGCAGGGACAGGCCAGCGTGAACGGGCGTGGGGAACCGCCACGGAGGACCGAGGAGGACGCCGGGTGCAGTCGCGACGGTCGCCCGGCCAGCGACTCAGCTCCGGCACCCTGTTGGACGATGTCAACAAGGCCATCATCGAGCAACTGCAGCAGGACGGCCGGCGGTCCTATGCGGCCATGGCGGCGGCGGTCGGGCTCTCCGAGGCGGCCGTGCGCCAACGGGTACAGCGTCTGCTCGACGCCGGCATCATGCAGATCGTCGCCGTCACCGACCCGCTCCGGGTGGGCTTCCACCGGGAAGCGATGATCGGGGTACGGGTCACCGGGGACACCCGCGTCGTCGCCGACACGATTGCCGCGCTGCCCGAGGTCGATTACGTCGTCCTGACGGCCGGATCCTTCGATCTCATCGTGGAGATCGTCGCCGAGAACGACGAGCACCTGCTCGAACTGATCAACAAGCAGATCCGCGCCCTGCCACAGGTCCTCGCCACCGAGACGTTCGTCTACCTGCGGCTGGTCAAGCAGACCTACACGTGGGGAGCACGCTGAAACGTCCGGGTGCCGACAGCGCGGGCCGCCAGGCCGGAGGGGAAGCCGGGCCGGGTCGAACATCGATAGGGCGCAGGACCTGCCGACGGGTTGCCGGATGCGGCGACGCGGGCGGGTATGCGGTTCGGGGGTGTCACCGTTTGTACCGCCGATGGGAACAACCAAGCGGCCACAACAAGAGTCCAACATGCGCAACGAACTTCAAATACCTTGGCCCGGACACACGATGGGGTGAACATGGCGCTGGTCCACCATGACCCGCAGGACGGCATTATGGTTACCCGGATCGGGCAGGCGGAGATAACGGTGCGTCCCGAGCCACCGGCGAGCGCCGGGAAGGCTCCGGTCATCCTGCTCCGGTTGGATGCGCCCATGCTCGACACCCTTGCCGCGGCCTACCTGGATCCGGACGAGGCCCGCCGGCTGGCCCAAGCGCTGGTGCGGGCGGCCGAGGCGGTGCGTCCGGCGAGCCCGTGGCGAACCCCGGGAACCACCCCCCGCTGATCCCGGGACGGGCCGCCGCGGGAGAACCCGCCGCCGATGGCCGCCAGGCCGGGGGCGGGTCCCAGGCCGCCACCGTGTGTCCCGGGCGTGGACGACCGCCGATCCGGGCCCGCGCCGCGGGGTGTCGCGCCGCCGGGTGTCGGCGCGCATCCCGGCCGGGCGCCCGGGTCGCCGACCGGGGGAAGGACCGGGCGGATTCCGATGAAAACGGCTCGTGATAATGATGCCTGCATAAATGCGAAAGCACCCTCGGAAAAAAATTCCGAGGGTGCTTTCGACTGGTAGCGGGGACAGGATTTGAACCTGTGACCTCTGGGTTATGAGCCCAGCGAGCTACCGAGCTGCTCCACCCCGCGTCGGTGTGTCTTCACTATACAGGGCCGCCATCGGTAGCTGTCAAACCGATGGCGGCCCCAATGTGGGACTTTCGGGACTAGCCGGGTGCCGGGGCGGCCCGGGCACCCGGTGGACCGGGAGTGTCGCCGCCGGCCACGGTCGCCGAAGGGGACGGAGCCGGTGGCTTGGCGGCCGGTGACGCGGGGACCGGTGACGCGGCTACCGATGCACCGGATGATGCCGTGGCAGCGGGTGGCGTCGCCGCCGGACTCGACAGAGTACGCAGGCGACCCAGCGCATCAGCCAGCTCGCTCTGGGCCTTCCCGTAGGCGGTGAAGTCCGGCGGGCTCTTGCCCAGGGCGTCCTGCCCCGCCTGGTAGGCGCGGTCAGCGTCGCCCACGGCGTCCTGCAGCGCGGTCTGCCCCGGCGGCGGGACGCCTGTCCCGCCCTGCCCTGATCTGGGGGCCGGCGTGCTGTCCTGACCGGTGTCCGTGGTCGTGGCCCCGGTTCCGGCCCCGGCCGCCGCGGCACCGGCGCCGGCGCCGAAGACCTTCTCCAAGGCCTCACCCAGCGAGGTACCGAAACCGATGCGGTCACCGAAGGCCGTGGCGACCCCCTGCAGGGTCGGGTAGCCGGTGCTCCCCCTGGCCTGGACGTAGTAGGGCTCGACGTAGAGCAGCCCGCCGGCCACGGGCAGGGTCAGCAGGTTGCCCTCGATCGTGGTCGCTCCCCCGCTGCGCCATAGTGACAGCTGTTTGGCCACGTCGCCGTTGCCCTCGATGGCGTTCTGCACCTGGACCGGACCGTTGATCGTGTTCCCCGCCGGCAGTTTGAGCAGAGTGAACCGGCCGTAGTTGGCGGAGTCACTGGACACCGCCATGTATGCCGCGAGCTTCGAGGACCGGGCGGAGATCAACGGTGAGGTGAGGTTGTAGGACGGGCCCTTGCGCCCGGGAAGCTGGCTGTAGACGTAGAACGGCGGCTGGGGTTGCCCGCTTCCATCCGGCGAGTCGGACACATCCCAGAAGTCCTCCTGGGAGTAGAAGTCCCGCGGGTTGGAGATGTGGTACTGCCCGATCAGATCACGCTGGACCTTGAACAGGTCCTCCGGATAACGCAGGTGTGCCCGGAGGGACGGTGGGATGTCACTCTTCGGCTTCACCGTGTCCGGGAACGCCCTCATCCAGGTCCGTAGCACCGGGTCGGACTCATCCCAGGCGTAGAGGGTGACGGTGCCGTTGTAGGCGTCCACCGTCGCCTTCACCGAGTTACGGATGTAGTTGACCTGGTTCGAGGCCTGCCGGGTGCGGTTGCCGCTCTGGGTGGTCACCGAGTCGGCGGTCACGTCACCCAGAGTGCGCCGGGCGGAGTAGGGATAGCCGTCGGAGGTTGTGTAACCATCGAGAATCCAGGTGATCCGGCCGTTGACAATTGCCGGGTACGGGTCTCCGTCGAGGGTGAGCCAGGGCGCTGCCTTGCTGACCCGGTCCCGCGGGTTTCGCTCGTACAGGATCCGGGAGTTCTTCGTGATGTCGCCGGAGAGCAGGATGTTCTTCTCCCCGAACCGCAGCGCGAACAGCGCCCGACGGAAGGTCGAGCCGATCGAGACCCCACCGTCGCCCTGGTAGGTCGTGGTGACCTGGGTTTCTCCCGGCCCCGGCCCGTCGATCTCCATCTGCCTGGTGCCGACGATGGAATACGACGGCGACATCTCCCCGAAGTAGACGCGGTTCTCCTTGATACCGAAGGTACCGTCCTGCGGGAAACCGCTCACGCCGTGATCGAAGTCGGGGCGCCCCACGTCGACGGTGTTCGACGGCGCCGCGACAAATCCCTTGCCGTGGGTATAGGTCAGGTGCTCGTTGATCCAGTTGCGCTGCTGCGTTCCCAGCCCGGCCTGGTTCAGCTCCCGCACCGATACCACGTAGTCCTGGGTCGTCGGCTTCTTGTCCGCCCCTATGACGGTGTACCGGTCGACGTCGAGAGTCGGCGGGAAACCATAGTAGCCGCGGAACTGCTGGAGCTGCTGGAACGTCCGGGAGAGTTTGCTGGGGTCAAGCAGGCGGATGTTGGGGACCGTGCCGGTGTCGGCGGCGACCTGTTGGGCGGTGACGTCGGTGCTGGCGGCATAGTCCTGCGGCTCGACGTCCTGGATGCCGTAGGCGGCCCGGGTCGCCGCGATGTTGCGCGCGATGTAGGGCTCCTCGCGGGTCGCCTCGTTCGGCCGGACCTGGAACTGCTGGACAATCGCCGGGTAGATTCCGCCGATCACCACCGAGGACAGGACGAGGATGCCCGCGCCGAGCAGCGGCAGCGTCCAGCCCCGCTGGAAGATGTTGTAGATGAACAGCACCGCGCAGGCCAGCGAGATGAACAGCAGGATCAGCTTCGCCGGCAGCACGGCGTGTACATCGGTGTAGGACGCACCGGTCCCCACCCCGCGCGAGGAGAACACCGAGCCGAACCGGTCGAGGTAATACGCCCACGCCTTGAGCAGGGCGAGCAGCCCGAGCAGCACCGAGATGTGCGCCTTCGCCGCCGGGGTCACCCGTTCCCCCGGGGTCTGCATCCGGATTCCGCCGAACAGGTAGTGGGTCAGCAGGGTGACGAGCAACGACAGCAGCACCGCGGTCAGCAGGAAGCCAAGTAGGAACCGCTGGAAGGGATAGCTGAACGCGTAATAGCTGATGTCCCGGTGAAACTGCAGATCAGGGGTCCCGAAAGACTCGCCGTTCACCCACAGCAGCCACGTCCGCCACTGGCCGGCGGCGGACAGGCCCGCGGCCAGACCGAACAGCGTCGTGACCGCGAGCAGGATCAGCAGCATGTACGGCTCGATCGCCGACCGGTAACGTTCCAGGTTCTGCTGCTCGGTCGACAACGGCCGAAGCGGCGGCCGTAGCCGGTACGCAAGTACGATGTTGGTTCCGACGATGATCGCCATTACCGCGCCGAAGAGGACGAACAGCAAAATCCGGGTGTAGAGGACTGTGGTGAACACCCTGCTGAAGTCGATCGAGCGGTAGAACAGCAGGTCAGTGTATAGCTGAGTGAAGACGGCGATGATCGTGATCGCGAGGACGATGACAAGCAGCACCGGCACGAGCACCTTGGTGCGGGTCAGCACCGGGCGGCGACTGGTGGTTGCCACAGGTTCCTCCGTGCGTCGGTGATTCGGGGCGCGTACCGCGCTAGTACGGCAACCTACGCCAAGGGCTCTGGGGAGATCGGAGAGGATGGGTCGGTGAACAGCCCGAACATCACGGAGTTGACCTCCGTCGTACTCGAGGTCGAGCGGCACGTCGCCGATTCCGGGTGGGATCAGCCCAGCCAGGTCTACGCGCTGGCCGACACCGCCGACCTGCTGGCGCGAGAACCCGCGCTGGCCCCCCACATCGGCGACTCCCCGCCTGGGTCACTGACCCCGGTCGAGCAGGAACCGCTGCCGGTGGGACGGCTCGACGAGGTGCTGGCGGGGATCGGATGGCCGCCGGAGGTGCTCGGGTGCGTGCTGGTCACCGAGCTTGTCGTCCTGCCGCCCAGCGCGGAGGAGGAGGCTCCGTACTCCGATCACGAGATCGAGTACTGGGCGGCGAACCATCCCGAACGCCAGGACGTCCGCCTCGCCGTCGGAGTCACCCGCAGCGGGCTGCACGCGTCCTGCCTGCGAGTCCGCGGAGACGACGAACTCGTCATCGATCCGGATCTGGCCGACAACCTCGTCGACGGGCTGCTCGCGACCTTCCAGTGAGTCGACCCGGTGGGCGGCGGCGCACGGCAGCCGCCCGTCCCCTTCCGGCACCGGCGCCACCGGGCACAACAGCGCCACCGAGCGCACACGGATGGCGCATGGCACGGATGGGGCGCGCTTGGGGCGCGCTCAGCAGGACGGCACCGCCGCGGCCGGATTCGCCCGGAGGGCGTCGACGGCCTTCAGCACGCCCGCCAGCGATTCAACCTTCACCAGGCGCGGACCGCCGGAGTCGATCGCGCGGGCGTCGCCGCAGTTCCCCGCGGGGACCAGGAAGATCGATGCCCCGGACACCCTGGCCCCGAGGATCTTCTGCTGGATACCGCCGATCGGTCCCACCTCACCGGCGGAGGTGATCGTCCCGGTGCCAGCGATGATCTTTCCCCCGGTCAACGCGCCGGGGGTGAGAAGGTCCACAATGCCCATCGCGAACATCAGCCCGGCACTCGGCCCGCCGACATCCGAGATACGGATACGAACCGTGAACGGGTAGGTCCGCTTCTCCGTCGTGGTGACACCGATCATGGCGCGAGCGGGGTCGTCGGTGGCGGCCCGAGTCGTGACGGTGGCCGTGGCCGTCTTTCCGTCGCGCTGATAGGTGACCGTCACGGGATGGCCCGGAGTCACCTTCCCGACCTGCCGGCGCAGCTCCTCCTGGTTGGCCACGGCCACCCCGCCGACCTTCGTGATCACATCGCCCGGCGTCAGCTTGCCGGTGGCCGGGGAGCCCGCGGGGACCCCGGCGACCACGACCGAACGGCCGGTGGGCGCGATACCGAGCTGCGCGAGCGCTGCCGCGGTCGCCTGGTCCTGCGAGTCGAGCATCGCCTGCGCGTTCTCCTGCTGGATCTGCTCCTGACTCAAACCGGGCGGCCGGATCAGCTCGCTGGGCACCACCGCCCGGTCGGAGTCGGACCAGTCCTGCAGCGCGGTGACGAGGTTGAGCCGGGGCGTCTCCTCGACCGTGGTCAGCTCGAGCTTGCCGGCGGTCGGATAGGTCCGCCGGCCTTCCACAGTGATCAAGGACGTCCCGTCGACGCTGCCGAGAGTGTCAGTGACCGGCCCGGGGGCCAAGGTGACGAACGGTACCGGCATCCACAGCCCCGCGACCACGAGAACCAAAGCCAGTACCGACGCGACCACGAGGGTCTGGGTGCGCCGGACCATGCTCACAGTCCATAGTACCAGGGCTCACAACCCTCGTCCCAGCGTCCGGGAACCGAGGTTCGCCACGACGGCCCGGGGTTGCGATGATCGGTGCCGAAAGGCATTCGGTGGCCCGAAAGGCGCAGCGGAAGGCCGTGGCGGAGTCCCGGAAGGCCGCGCGGAAGGCAGCGCGGCAGGCCGAGAAGTGGGGAGTAAAGAGCGAGATCAAAAGCACGATCGAGGGACTCGAAGGACCACTCGGTCCTGAACCGCCGCCCGGCGGCCGGTGAGATGCCCCGGCCGCCGGACGGAGACGATCAGGTGGACTCGGACGGCGGCGCCGTGTGTCTCTCGGAGGGCGGTGCCCCGGCCGCGGCGGACCGCCCGGGATGGCCGGGATGGCCGGGTTCGTCGAGGGCGGTAACGGTACGAACCTCGTGCTGGGTGGGGATCGGTCGGGCCAGCGCGGCCATACTGCGCCGGTAGCCCTCAATCGTGATCATGGCTTCGGAGGTGCGGTCGGGACGGCTGCGTAGGGCGACCCACGCAAGAGTTATGAGCACGGCGACGGGGGGGATCAACAGGAACCACATGGGAGCCTCGACGTCGAGACGGGCAAGAAGATGACTTAATTTCTATCGTAGGGTGCCCCGATCAGCAGGCGCTTACCCATTCCGCCGCGCCATCCGCAAAAATCTGGTGTTTCCAAATGGGAACCTGCTCCTTGATGTCATCGATCAGACGACGACAGGCGGCAAAAGCCTCCGCCCGGTGGGCCGCGCCGACCGCCACGATCACGGCGGTGTCCCCGACGGCGAGGTGACCGGTACGGTGAACCACCGCGACGGCCAGCACCGGTGCGGTCGCGGCGACGTCGCCGGTGACCCGGGCGATCTCCGTGCCGGCCCGGGGATGCGCCTGATACGTCAGGTCGGTCACCCCGCGGCCCTGGTCCTGGTCCCGGACAGTGCCCACGAACAGGGCGATCCCCCCCACACCGGGGAACCGCACGGCAGCCAGGCACTCGTCCACCGACAGAGCGCCGTCCCGGATCTCGGCGAGCGTCACCCGCGCGACCGGGTCCGGGTCCGGCGCGGACGACGGTGAAGGTGAAGGTGACGGAGACGGCGAAGGTGACGCGGGAGCGGTCGGCGGGGCCCCCGCCAGAGAACACGTCGGTTCCACAGCTACGACCGTAACGGTCGGGGCCAGCGCCGTTTCGCCCGTTGGGCAGAAAACGCATTACCGTGGGTTCATGTGCCAACTGTGCGTGCGATTGCCCGCCTCCCGAGGAGGCTACGGCCGATGAGTGGCAACTTCCCGTTCGGCTTCACGCCCGCTGGCGGCGGCGACGAGCCCCGACCCCCCTTCGGTGGCGGCGCCCCGTTCTTTGCCGAGCTCGAACGGCTGCTGTCCTGGCATGGCGGTCCGGTCAACTGGGAGCTGGCCCGCCAGGTGGCCGTCAGATCCCTCGGCGACACCGACTCCGCGGTGTCCACGGCCCAGCGGGAGCCGGTGGGCGAGGCGATGCGGATCGCCGACGTCTGGCTCGACGCGGTGACCTCGCTGCCGGCCGGAGCCACGGCGGCCGAGGCCTGGTCGCGGCAGGAGTGGATCGAGAAGACCCTGCCGGTCTGGCAGACCCTCTGCGACCCGATCGCCACGAAGGTCGTCGAGGCGATGCGCACTGGGATCTCCAGCGGGCTGAACCAGCTCGGTGGCGGCGGGATCGAGCTGCCGAGTGAGCTGCGCGGCGCGCTGCCCCCGGGGCTCAACCTCAGCGGGCTGATGGCCACCGGCGGCCCCATTATGCAGATGATGAACCGGGTCGGCGGGATGCTGTTCGGCGCCCAGGTGGGGCAGGCGATCGGCACCTTGGCCGCCGAGGTCGTCTCCTCCACCGAGGTCGGGCTGCCGCTCGGACCGGTCGGGACCGCCGCCCTGATCCCAGCGGGTGTCGTCGCCTTCGGTCAGGGCCTGGAGATCCCCGAGGACGAGGTACGCATCTACCTGGCGCTGCGGGAGGCCGCGTCCAACCGGCTGTTCGCGCACGTCCCCTGGCTACGCGCCCACGTCCTGGGCGCGGTGGAGGAGTACGCCCGCGGCATCGCGGTGGACACCGAGGCCGTCGGACGGGTGATGCGGATGGTCGACCCGACGGCGTTGATGAATCCTGAACGGCTGTCGGAGGCGCTCGGCGAGGACGTGTTCAGCGACGCCACCACCCCCGAGCAGAAGGCCGCGCTCGCCCGTCTCGAACTGATCCTCGCGCTGATCGAGGGCTGGGTCGATCATGTAACGGACGCCGCGGCCGCCGGTCATCTGCCGGCCGCGGGCAAACTATGCGAAATGGTGCGGCGCCGTCGCGCCGAAGGCGGTCCGGGCGAGCAGACCTTCGCCACGCTGGTCGGTCTCTCCCTGCGGCCACGCAAGCTGCGGGAGGCCGCCGCCCTGTGGGAGGCGGTACGGGACGCCCGGGGTCACGAGGGTCGCGACGCGCTGTGGGCGCATCCCGATCTGCTGCCCACCGCGGCAGATCTCGCCGCCCCAGAGGCGTTCGTGTCCGGCGCGCCGTCGAGCGCGCTCGACGACCCGATCGGCGAAATCGAGAAACTCCGCGGCGCCCCACCCGCCGATGGCGGATCCGACGGACCAGACAAGCCGGACAGGTAACCCGGGCGGACCGGGGTGATCCACAGTCTCGTCCACAGCACGTCCACAGCGATCCACGGGCGTTCCCCCTTCGCCGGTCGGACGTGCCACGCTGAGGATCCGCCGGTCGCCGTGACCGGCCCATCCTGGTCCGATTCCCCGGCCTCGACCGGCCGGCGGGAACACCCGGAGGATCCATGCGCCCGATCCTCAAGCCGGGCCTGCGCCAGCTCTGGCACAACAGCTCCACCCTGCAGCTCGGCATCGACACCGCACGCGCCGTCCTCCTCGCCGACCTGGCCCCGTCGGACGCCGCCCTGCTCGACGCCCTCGACGGCAGCCGCACGCTGGAGCAGCTGCGTCTCGATGGCACTCCCGCCGGCCGGGTCCTGCTCGACCTGCTCGCCGAGGCCGGCCTGCTGGACGACGCCACGGCGCCTCCCGGTGCGGCACCGCTGCCCGCGGTCGAGCATGACCGCCTGTCGCCCGATCTGGCTGCGCTGTCCCTGGTATCAGAGGATCCGGCCGGTGCGCGCCGGGTCCTCGCCACCCGCCGGGCGATGCGTGTTCTTGTACGCGGCGCCGGTCGCGTCGGTGCTCAGGTCGCGGCCCTGCTCGCCGCGGCCGGGATCGGCCGGGTCGTCATCGACGATCCCGAGGTGACGACCGCCGCCGACGTCTCCCCGGGCGGCCTGCGCCTCGACGATGTGGGGCGTCCCCGGTCCCTGGCCACCGGCGCGGCGATGACCCGGGCCAGCCGGCAGGCCGCCGGGCACCGCCGGCCCGACGAGGACGGGTTCGCCGCGGACCTGATTGTGCTGGCTCCGGTCGGTCTGCCGATGATCCACCCTGGGGAGTGCCTCGACCTGGAAGGCCGGGGCACCGCCCATCTCGTGGCCGGAGTGCGAGAGACCACGGGGATCGTCGGTCCGCTCGTCGTGCCGACCGTGACCGCGTGCCTGCACTGCCAGCATCTCCACCGGTACTCCCGGAACCCGGTCTGGCCGGTGCTCGCCATGCAGATGGCCCACCGCCCGGCCGCCGGGCCGGACGCCTGCGAGATCACCCTGGCGGGTCTTGTCGCCGCGCTCACCGCCATGCAGGCCCTGGCCTTTCTGGACCTCGCCTCCACCCGCCCTATCCGACTTATCCGACCTATCCGGCGTCACGGGCCCCGCCCCTGGCCAACATCCCGACAACTCGGCCTACCTGCCACCGACAGCAAGCAGCAACAATGAGACCTTCGTTGCATTGACTCCCCCGCGCACAGTCCTACCGGTGACCGCCGGCCTACCGGTGACCGCCGACGGCACGCTGGAGTTCACCGTTCCCGGCTGGCGGATCCGCCGACGCACCTGGCCGGTCCACCCCAACTGTCCCTGCCGCACCGCCCGATCGGCGGCCGCGTCGGCGGACGCTTCTTCGCCAGTGGCACCTGCGTGACCGTTCCACTCCGCGGGCGGTCGCCGCGTCGACGTCCTGGAGCCATTTGGCGTCCTGGAGTCATTACGCCTGGCCGGCACCCGTGACGACGCGGAACAGGGCACGATGGAGCGGTGTCCGAGATCCCACGGCGGGCTGTCGTCCGCACCGCCAAGCTGGCCACGCTTCCCATCGGCATAGCCGGCCGAGCCACCCTCGGCGTCGGCAAACGCATCGGTGGTCGCCCCGCCGAGGCCGTCGCCTCCGAGCTCCAGCAGCGCACCGCCGCGCAGATCTTCCGGGTACTCGGGGAGCTCAAGGGTGGCGCCATGAAACTGGGCCAGGCGCTGTCCGTCTTCGAGGCGGTGCTTCCCGACGACGTCGCCGGGCCCTACCGGGCGGCGCTGACCAGGCTGCAAGAGGCGGCGCCCCCGCTGCCGGCGGCGGTGGTGCACCGCGTGCTCGCCGAGGAGCTCGGAGCGGACTGGCGCTCGCTGTTCACGAGCTTCGACGACGTTCCGGCGGCGGCAGCCAGCATCGGCCAGGTGCATCGGGCGGTCTGGGCCGACGGCCGGGCCGTCGCGGTAAAGGTGCAGTATCCGGGAGCGGGTCCCGCTCTGCTCGCCGATCTCACCCAGCTCGGCCGGGCCGCTCGGCTGTTCGGCGCGGTCACTCCCGGGCTGGACATCAAGCCGCTGGTCGAGGAGCTCAAGGCCCGGATCGCCGAGGAGCTCGACTATCGGTTGGAGGCCGCCTGGCAAGGGGCCTTCGCCGAGGCGTACGCAGACGACCCGGACGTCGTCATCCCCTGGCCGCTGGCCGGTTCCGGCCGGGTGCTCGTGAGCGAGTGGATCGAGGGAATCCCCCTGTCCGTCATCATCGCGGACGGTACCCCGGAGCAGCGCGACGCCGCCGGCCTGCTGCTCGTGCGGTTTCTCTATTCCTGCCCGGGTCGCGCCGGTCTGCTGCACGCGGATCCGCATCCCGGCAACTTCCGCCTGCTGTCCGACGGGCGGCTCGGCGTCCTGGACTTCGGTGCCGTGAACCGCCTGCCGGACGGCCTGCCGGCGCCGATCGGCCGGCTGGCTCGACAGACCCTGGCCGGGGACGCCGACGCCGTCGAGCAGGGACTGCGCTGTGAGGGCTTCATCCCGCCGTCGGCCGAAATCCGAACCGAGGACCTGCTGGATTATCTGGCCCCGATGCTGGAGCCGATCGCGGTGGAGGAGTTCACCTTCTCCCGAGGCTGGCTGCGCAAGGAGGCCGCCAGGCTCGGAGACTGGCGGTCGGCGGCGGCACAGCTCGGTCGCCAGCTCAATCTGCCGCCGTCGTACCTGCTCATCCACCGGGTGACACTCGGCGCGATCGGCATCCTGTGCCAACTGGGCAGCACCGGCCGCTTCCGGGACGAGATGGAGCGCTGGCAACCCGGGTTCGCCGAACCGGGGACGGCGACCGCCCGCGCGGCCGAGGACGCCAACCGGCCCGGTCGTCCCCTGCCCGCTCTCCTCGTCCAGGACGAGGTCTGGAGATCGGCGGCCGACACTGCTGCGGCGGCGGCCAACCGGGCCACCACCCCCGCGGCGCTGCCCATGCAGGCCGAGCCGGCCGAACCGAGCCGGCCTTCCACCCCGGCGAACCGCTCCGCCGCGGCTCGACCCCGGTCAGGCCGCAAGGCCGCCCCGCGCCGGGCACCGGACGAGGAGTCTTCTCCGACCCCGCAACCGTGACCGACGCTTATTGACGGGCCTGGCCCGACGGGTCAGCCCCCGGCTGCTTGACGATGTCGACGATGTCGACGCCGAGATACAGGAAACCGTATCCCTCGTCCCGGAAACGCACCCCGGCGGCGCGCAGCGCAGCCCCCCAGTCGCCCTGGCAGGTGGGATCCGCCGCCTCCGAGCCGTGGTCGGCGGTCAGCAGGATCACGGTCTCAGCCAGCAGATCCCGCTCGGCGAGCAGGTCGAGGAAGGCGCACAACCGGGCGTCCGCGTCCCGCAGCGCGGCGCGGGCCTGCTCGGAGTACGGGCCGCCCCCGTGATGCCCGGTGTCGGTAATGGTGGTATTCCACCACATCAGGTCCGGGGGCACCGCGTCCGCCGCCCAGAGCTGCTGGACCTGCGCGAGGCCGAGCGCGTCCACCCGGGTGGACCAGGCATAGTCGGCGCTCTCCCCTACCCAGTGGGCGGTGGCGTGCGGGTCGCCGTCGGCCGGAGGCAGGTAGTCCCCCATATCGCCGGCCCCGCCGTGGTTACCGGCGGCCCGCACGAGCCCGAAGGTCGAGTAGTCCGCACCCCGGTCGACCGGTTCGTTCACGCAGGCGCTGGTCGCCCCGGGCCGGTCGCGCACGAGGGCCTCGAACAGCGTCTCCACCCCGTCCCGAAGCTGATCGCACGCGGAATGCCAGGTCCGCACGTCGTTGACGACGACCTGCTCGCCGGTCGCCCGGTCGAAGTACACGTTGTGCAGGATGCCGTGCCGGCCCGGCCCGACTCCGGTGAGCGCGGAGGTGTGGTTGGTCAACGTGACGCTGGGGAACTCGGCGATCGCGCCACCGGTCAGGGCCGTCCCGGTGGCGAGCAGACGCGCGACCCCCGGCAGCTCGCCGGTGTGCGCGAGGTGCAGGACGTCATTGCTGTTTGCCCCGTCCCAGAGCAGGCCGACGACGTACCGGGCCCCTGGGCCCACCAGATCGGTGAGCGGCGTCCCCTCCACATCCGCCATGGTCACGCCGGCGAGGGCCGCGAGGGTGGGTCCGATGTCGATGACCCGCGCCGCGCCGGCCCGCGGGCCCCGGTCCCGCACGCCCGCGCCGGCCAGGATCAGCGGAGCCCGGGACTGGCCGGCATCCAACGATCCGTGCTCGCCCAGGTGGCCGCCGCGGTCGGGCCAGTAGTGCCGGGGGGTGTGTACGACGATCAGATCGGGTGAACGGCTGGGATCGGCGAAGGCGGACAGCAGTCGCCGTCCGGCGAACGGGTAGGAGTTGCACTCGTTCGGTGGTGACGGGTCGGCGAGCGCCGCCGCGAGCGGCACGCCGTGCATCGGATCCTCCGACCCGAGCGGGTCACGCCCGAAGCGGAGCTCCCGGGGACCGTCCGGATCGGCCACCGGCAACCGCGACGAACCGATCGCGTTCGCCACGTAGAGCCAGCCGGAATCGACCCAGGCCACGAGATCCACGATCGCGGCCAGCTCGGGACTGGTGAGGACGGCAACGGCCAGAGAAAGATCGTCGGATGCGGTCAGTCCCGGCGCTCCGGCCGGACCCGCACCTGTGGACACCGGGTAGACACGCTCGCTGCTGGGCACGCCGGAACAGTACCGGGGCCGCGGGCACCACCGGAAGAAAAAGCGCGGCAACACCGGTGGGCGGGACACCGACGATCCGGTGTCCCGCCCGTGCTGGTGCGGCGATGCCACCGCCGCCCCCATGTGATCAATGGGTGGCACGGAGGGCTCAGGCGGCGACCTCTTCTTCCTTGCGCTCCTTGCGCGGACGGCCGCGGGGCCGCTTGCGCGGGACGACGCTACCGGTCACCAGCAGCTCGCCACCCCACACTCCCCAGGGCTCGGCACGGTCGAGCGCGGCGGACAGGCACGCCGCCCGGATGAGGCAGGTCCGGCAGACGGCCTTGGCGGTCTCCACGTCCGCCGGGGACTCAGCGAAGAACATGTCAGGATCTACGTCCCAGCAGGGCAGGACGAGACGATCCCGCTCGATCCGGGAAACGATCGAGGGGTCGAACACCGGTGTCACCTCCGAGACAGGTTGGTCTTCGGGTGGGATGAAGGAAGCGAAACGACAAAGGCCGCGGTCCCCATCGGGATCCGCGGCCTCGGATTCGGCTCCAGTCGGCGCTAGTCCAGGAGCGGATCGTGGGCGGATCCCCGGAAGGTGAGGTGACGGTGTGCATAGCCGGACGCCGACGCCACGCCCCCCGCCGGGTTCGGGAACGCGGACTCCTGGGCCGACAGATCATTGGCTTGGACCGTGAGGACGGCGGCGGACGTGCCACGGCCGGCGGGCGCACCGATGACGGCATTCATGAAGGCCGCGCCGTGCCGGTTCTCCCACGGACGGGTGATCTCGGCGACAGCTCTGTCCATCACAATGCTGAACACGACGAAATCACCTCCTTCTCTGTGGGCTCCGGAGTCCGTGGGTGCCGACGGGTGTCACTCCACATGCCTGCTTCAGGCGTCCTCGGTAACGGTAGAAGCTCGCCGCGCGAACCACAACATATTTTCTGTGTCGCGCTGCGGACACTTCCAGTTACGAAGCGTCGGGCGGCGTGCCGGACTCCAATGACTCCGCCACCGGTGGCGACCCGACCGGCGGCGGCGTGCGCCCCGCGACGAGGGCAAGTACGTCCTCCCCGTAACGGTCGAGTTTGGCCTGTCCGATGCCGGGCAGCCGCACGAGCTCGGCCACCGTGCTCGGCCGGCTCTCGGCGATCGCCTGCAGCGTGGCGTCGGTGAAGACGACGAAGGCCGGTGCCCCCTGTTCCTTCGCCCGCGCCGAACGCCACGCCCGCAGGCGCTCGAACAGCGCGGCGTCGACGTCGCCGGGGCAGCCCTCGCAGCGTCCGACCCGCGCATGCACACCCGTCAACGACCGGCCGCACGTCCGGCACCGCACCGCCGATCTGCTCCGGGACCGACCCGGGCTGGCCTCCTCCGCCCCGGCCACGGGTCTCGTGCCCTCGCCTCGCCCCCCGTGGCGGACGCCGGCCGCGGGCTCCCGGCGCATCGGGCGCAGATCGTCGAGGAACCGGGACGGCCGCCGCGACCGCCGGCCGCCCTCTGCCCGGGACAGCGCCCAGGACAGGACAAGGTGCCTGCGGGCCCTGGTCACCCCGACGTAGAGCAGGCGACGTTCCTCGGCGATCTGCTCGGCGGTCCTGGCATGGACAAGGGGAAGCGTGCCCTCGGTCAGCCCGACGAGGAACACCGCATCCCATTCCAGGCCCTTGGCGGTGTGCAGGGTCGACAGGGTCACCCCCTGCACCGTCGGCTGATGCTCGTGGGTCGCGCGGTCGCCGAGCTCGGCGACGAAGGCCTCAAGGTCGGCCTCGGGCGAACGGGCGGCGAGATCGCCGGCCAGCCGGTGCAGCGCGGCGAGGTTCTCCCATTGTTCCCGCTCGGCGCCCGAGCCCACCGTCGGCTGGTCCGCCCGCCAGCCGAGCGCCGCGAGGATGTCGGCGACGACGGCCGTGAGTCCCTCCGGGCGGTCGGTGTCGGCAGAGCGCACCGCGGCCCGCAGCAACCGCATGGCTGCGACGACCTCGCTCCGCTCGAAGAACTTCTCCCCGCCCCGGAGCAGGTAAGCGATGCCGGCCCCGCCGATCGCCGCCTCATACGCCTCGGACTGGGCATTCGTGCGATACAGCACGGCGATCTCACTCGCCGGCACGCCCTGGTCGAGCAGCCGGCGGATCCGGGACGCCACCGCGGCGGCTTCCGCCGGCTCGCTGTCGCACTCCAGCCACACCGGGGCGGGACCCTCCGGGCAGGCAGCGATGATGCGAGCCGCCGGGGCCGCCCGCATCAGGGTGTTCGCGAGTCCGACCACCTGGGGGGTGGACCGGTAGTCCCGGATCAGACGCACCACGGCCGCGTCCGGGAACCGGCGCGGGAACCCGAGCAGGTGCTCGGGCGACGCCCCGGTGAACGAATAGATCGTCTGATGGGGGTCCCCGACGACACAGAGGCTGTCGCGCTCCCCCAGCCAGGCGTCGAGGACACGCTGTTGCAGGTCGTTGACATCCTGATACTCGTCAACGACGAAATGGCGGTATCTGGCCCTGACCTCGGCCGCGACCCAGCTGTGCTCCTCGATCATCGCCGCGGTCAGCAGCAGCAGATCCTCCATGTCGATCACACCGGCGTCGCGCTTGACCTCCTCGTACGCGGCGTAGAGCCGGGCGACCGTCTCGGGGGGGGTGGCGGTCTCCCGCCCGCTCGCCGCCGCCATCCGGGCGTAGTCCGCCGGGCCCACAAGCGTCGCCTTCGCCCACTCGACCTCCGAGGTGAGGTCGCGCAGCTCGGCCCGGTCCGGCCGCAGGTGCAGGCGGGCGGCCGCCCGCACCACGTACGGGATCTTGCTCTTCTCCACCCTGGGCAGCGCGACCCCGGCGACCGGCGGCCAGAAGTACAACAGTTGCTTGAGAGCCGCGGAATGGAACGTCCTGGCCTGCACTCCATCAACACTCATGGCCCGCAACCGGCCGCGCAGCTCTCCCGCGGCCCTGGCTGTGAAGGTCACCGCCAGGATCTGACCCGGCCCGGCCCCCCCCTGAGCGACCATGTGCGCGACTCGATGGGTGATGGTGCGTGTCTTACCCGTACCGGCGCCGGCGAGGATGCAGACCGGTCCGAGCGGAGCTCCGGCCGCGACCCGCTGTTCGGGATCGAGCGCGGCGAGCAGATCGTTGCCCGACCGCACACGGGCGGCCTGGGCGGCGAAGGCAGGCGGTCCGGACATCATCCGATACGGTAGTCCCCGCCGCGCGGCGGGAACCGACAGCGCCGCGGTGGGGTTACATGAACCGTTGTGTCACCAGCGGCTTGGAGGCCCTTTCGTGCTCACGATCTACACGACTTCCTGGTGTGGCTACTGTGTTCGGCTGAAGCGCCAACTCGACCATGCCGGCGTCGAGTACACGACCGTTGATATCGAGCAGGACCCGACAGCAGAGCAACGTGTCCGCGATGCGAACAACGGGAACGCGACCGTACCGACCGTGCTCTTTGCCGATGGCACTGTGATGACGAACCCAAGCCTTCGCCAAGTCACAGAGAAGGTCACTTCTGCCGCATAACGGATACGTAGAGCAACGACATCTCGGGGGTTCTTACCTTCCCACTGCACACGCGGCCGGCTCGTGGGACGGTGTCCGTCACTGCCCGTGAAGTTTGTGGGAGAGTTCGGCCTGTGTCGTCAGCACCTTCAGAACAGGCGTGGAGCACCGTCGATGCCGCGCTGCGGGCCGCCAGTGCCCTTCACCGGATGGAGACGGCCTGTTTCGTCGTGGTATCGACGACGACCGCGAGCTATCTCCGGGTGACAGGTCCCTCCGCTGGTCTCGACGAGGGAACGCACTACCCCCGGGGGGACAGCCTGGTCGCCCGCGTGCTCGACGGCACGCCCGCCACGGGGTCCGGTCTCGGCCCGACGCACGCCGGATCCGACACGGCCGAATACCGCCAGCTCGGGATACGCAGTCATGTCACGATGCCGGTGGTCCGCGCGGACGGTCGGCTGGTGGGCCTCCTCGTCGGCCTGGACCGCAGCAAGGTGATCGTATCGGCCGACATCCTGGCCCTGCTGCGCGGGGTGGCCGATGCACTCGCGGCCACCGGGGACGTTCCCGTGCAGAGCCAGCCGACGGTCTCCGCGAACGGTCCCCGGC